>JBDLRO010000001.1:0-12540 GCA_039800025.1 Actinomycetota bacterium
ACGACCGATGCGTTGCTGCATCTCGTAGCGGTCGTTCACCAGGACTGTGCCGTACTCGGTCATATCGAATCTGGAGGCTATCCAAGGGCTGGGGAACCGAGCCGTCGGGCAGTTCCGGTGGGAAATGGACTCAGGAGAGGTGTCTCTCGAACCGTGATCTCCCGAACCGTGAACTCTCGAACTGTGATCTCTCGAACTGTGACCTCTCCAATCAGGACTTACAGTCCGAGGGCGACGTCGAGAACTTTCTTGGCAATCGGACCGGCGATCGTTCCGCCGGTTCCTGCGCTGATCTCGGCGGTCGTACCCTTGACCATCACGGCGATCACGTAGCGCGGAGCTTCTGCTGGTGCGAAAGCCACGATCCATGCATGGGAGCGTTGCGGTTCACCCGTCGCGTTCAACTGTGCCGTTCCGGTCTTCGCCGCCGCCTGGATACCTCGGGAAAGGTTCAGACAACATGACGCTGTTCCGTTCTCGACGACCTGGACCATCATTTCCTTGATCAAGTTGGCCGTCGAGAACGTCATCGGTGCCCTCCAGACGGTCGGAACGGTTCGCTGCAGGATCCCGCCATCGTGGTCATACGTCGTGCCGATCACATACGGGCGCATCATCGTGCCCCCGTTGGCTACTGCCGACGCGATGAGAGCCATGTGCAGCGGAACGAGTTGTGTCTCACCTTGTCCGAATCCGCCGATTCCGAGAAGGGGCAGGTTCTGCGTGAAGTACTCGACGGTGCCGAACTGACCAGTCGCCGGCCGGGGCAGATCGAAGGGCAGTGGTTCACCGATGCCGAAGCGCTTCGCCGCCTCCACCATGCGTTCCGGGCCGAGGTCGATCGCCATACGGGCGAATGGCGTGTTGCACGATCGTCGGAAGACCTCCATGAGATCGCCGCCGCACTCGCGGCCCCCGTAGTTCTGAATCGGATCGGTCGTCTGGGGAGGAAGAAACTCTGTCTCCACTGCCCAGGCGGATTCACGGCTGATCAACCCTCCGTCGAGAGCGGCCGCAGTCGTCACGATCTTGAAGGTCGATCCCGGCATGTAACGCTGTTGATATGCGTTCGCCAGCAGCGGATCACCGGGAGCATCGTCGAGGAATTCGAGAGTGTCGCCGACGATGTCGTCGTCGTGCACGGCGAGGATGTTGGTGTCGTAACTCGGCCAACTCCACAGGGCTCGCACTGCACCAGTGGATGGTTCGAGCACGACGACTGAACCTTCGCGATCTCCGAGTGCCGCCCGGGCGGCTTCTTGGATCTCGGATCGGATCGTCACCTCGACGGAGCCTGTCGTGTTCTCTCCGTTGAACAGCGATCCGACACCTTTGATCTGCTGGGCAACCGTTCTGCCGGCGAGGACGTCGTTCGCAACACGTTCGACCTGCGTTGCTCCGTATCCGAAGGTGAAGTATCCGGTGATTCCCGAATAGAGATCGGCTTCGGGATATGTCCGCTGCCAGTCGAACGGACTCGATTCATCTGCCGGCACCGATGTCGCAATGACAGTGCCATCGACCGTTCGGATGTCGCCGCGCGGATCATTGAAATCTCGAACCGTTTGACGTGTGTTGCGCGCGTCGGCATCCAGCGACGGTTTGCGGATCACTTGGATGACGTTCAATTGGATGAACAAGATGGCGTAGAGGACCATCAGAGCGACGGTCAGTTTTCGAATGCGCGGATTCACGAACGACCTCGCGTGGTTCGCGACGAACGGACTTCACGACGCATGGCAAGGCGCTGTGCGATGCGCTCACCGAACGTTGCCTTGTCCTCGATCTCCCCGAGCCGGCGTGCGGAACTGTCGCTCACCCGAATCAGCAGTGCGAGCAACATGTAGTTCGCGACCAGGCTCGATCCGCCGTAGCTGACGAAGGGCAGCGTGATACCCGTGAGCGGCACGACGCGGATGACACCGCCGATGATGATGAATGCTTGGATCCCGAGGATCGTGGTCAATCCGACAGCCAGCAGTTTTTCGAACTCGCGATTCGTGCGCGTGGCCACTCGCAGACCGGCGCCGATCATCAGGACGTACGCGAGCAGGACTGCAGTCGCTCCGAACAGGCCGAGTTCTTCGCCGATGGCAGCGAAGATGAAGTCGTTCTTCGCTTCCGGGATTCGCGTCGGGTCGCCGAGTCCGAGGCCGGTCCCTCCGACACCGCCGCTGCCGAGGGCGAAGATCCCTTGAGCGATCTGGTACCCCTTTCCGGAATAGAGGCTCCACGGATCGAGCCAGATCGCGACCCGAGTCTGCACATGGTCGAACAACGTGTAGGCCGTGATTGCGGCGAAGAGGAAGAGACCCAAGCCGACGACGAGGTAGGCGGTTCGTTCAGTGGCGACCCACACCATGACGATGAACAAGGTGAAGAACAGCAGACTCGATCCGAGGTCGCGCTGTCCGACCATGATCACGACGGCGAAGCCCCACGCTCCGAGCAGAGGTAGGAGATACCGAGACTCGGGAATCACGATCTTCCCGATCCGGCGTGTTCCGGTCGCGAGCAGTTCGCGGTTGTCGGCGAGATATCCAGCAAAGAACAGTGCGAGTGCAACCTTGGCGAATTCGCCCGGCTGAAAGTTGATCGGGCCGATGCTCACCCAGATGCGTGCTCCACCAGATGAGAAGCCGAGACCGGGAACCATGGGGAGAACCAGGAGCCCGGCGCCGGCGAAGAAGAAGGTCCAGGAGTACCTCGACAAGTCGTTGACGCGCTGAATTCCGAAGAGGATCGCCACGAAGGCCAATACGCCGACGAATGTCCATGTCGTCTGGAGAGCTGCGAGCCGTTCGGACAAGCGGGCGATCATCACGTATCCGAGGCCGTTCAACAGCACTGCGATCGGGAGCAGAACGGAGTCGGCACCCGTCGCCAACCATCGAACGGCGATGTGGGCCGACATCAAGATGAGGAGGAGAACCCCGAGAAACGGAAGGATCCGTGGAGGGATCACCGAGTTCTGTCCGAGTGACGCCAAGGTGTACGCGGCACCCGTGATGAGGCCGGCGAACAACACCAGACGGAACTCCGTTGCTCGGCGCCTGAAGGCGACGGAACTCTGAGTCGACGTCACAATGCGAGAACGAGAGCGACGATCATTGCGACGACTGCTGTCACTGCACCGGCAAGAGCGAGAAGGTTCCTGGTGCGACGGCTGGTCGGGGTCTCAGACGGCGACGACGCGTCGGATGCCTCGACGGTTGCGCGACTCGTTTCTGTCCCGACTCCGCCCTTGGTTGGCACCGACGGATTCTCTGTCACCGAGAAATCGACGACGACCACGGTGACGTTGTCTCGTCCGCCGTGAGCGTTGGCCAAATTGACGAGGCTGTCCGCGAGTTGCTGCGGCTCGGACCTCAGACGCACTTCGTTTTCGATCTCGGAGTCGTCGGCTTCGTCGACGAGACCGTCGCTGCAGAGAATGAATCGATCTCCATCGCGCACTTCCACCGGGAACAGATCGATGTCGATCGAAGAGTCGATGCCGAGGGCACGCAGGACGATGTTGCGCTGGTAGTGCGTACGAGCCTCGGCAGCGGAAATCGCGCCGCGCTCGACGAGTGTCTGGACATGCGAGTGGTCGACGGTCACCTGTTGGAGCTGTCCATCGCGCCATCGATACGTTCGGCTGTCGCCGATATTGGCGATCACGATTTGATGTGCCATCGGATCGGTGACGACCAGCGCAGTCAGGGTGGTACCCATGCCGGCCTTCTCCGAGTCGTCGAGGGACTCGAGGAAGATCGCCGTATTCGCAGTCGAGATCGCCTCAGCGACCTGCTCGGGTGTCGTCATTCCCGGCTTGGTCGAGGTGTGGATCTCTGCGAGGGTCTTGACGGCGATCGCACTCGCAACCTCTCCCGCACTGTGGCCACCCATGCCGTCGGCAACGACGTACAGACCATCGAGCACGACGTAGGCGTCCTCATTGCCCGCCCGGACCTGGCCGACATGGGTGCTCGCTCCTGCTCGACCCCGGATCACTTGATTGCCTCCAAGATCACTCCGCCGATCTGCACACGGTCGCCGATCTCCAAGTCGTTCGGTTCAGTGATGCGGGTGCTGTTCACGTAGGTGCCGTTGGTGGATCCGAGGTCGTCGATGACCACGTAGCCGCCTTGGAGAAAGAAACGGGCATGGCGACCACTGATGTAGGGATCATCGGGAACGCACAAGTCGTTGTCTTCGGCGCGCCCGATGGTGAACGGCTTCTCCGAAGCCGGAAAGACATGCCCTTTGATCGTCACAGGAGAAATGGCCTTGAGTGCCGACACACGGAAGTGGCGAGCAACGACCGCTGCCGATTGGGGTCCGGTGGTGGGACGGCCGACCCCCGTTCGTTGCACGGCTGGAATACGAACTTCGACCCACACCGCCCACAGGACACGTGCGAAGAAGGCGTACAACGCAATGAGGAGCACGATCCGCAGGAGGCTCAGGAGCTGATCGGTCATGAGATCGGGAAACCTAACCGATTTCGAAGCGAATCGAGATGAGTCCGACGGTGATTTCGTCACCATGCGCAAGTTCGTGTTGGGACGCGATCCGTGTGCCGTTGACCTTAGTTCCGTTCGTCGAACCGAGATCGGTGATGCGGTACGTTCCATCGAGAACGGTCACGGTCGCGTGGCGCCGGCTGATGTTCGGATCCTCGATCATGATGTCGCATTCGCTGAGTCGGCCGATGACGACAGGTGACTCGCCGAGCGCAACTGCACGCCCGTCGGAGATCACGAGCGAAGCAGTGAGCACGGGAACAGGAGTCGGGGTGACCACATCTTGAACCAATGTCGGAGGGGTCATGGGCGGTGCGGGTCGCTCGGCGACGGGAGCCGGCTGTCGAGACGTGAAGTCCGAGGAAATGGCGATCTTGCTGCGGGGCGATTGGGCATCCTCGACGATGTCGACGGAGACACCCGATCGAAGCGTGTACCCCTCATCTGTGCAGTACTGCTCGACGGCATGCACCAGTTCGGCGACCAACGGGTCGATGTAGGGGCGCAGGGCGTCGAAGTCAGCTGTCGACAGCGAGACGCTGAAGTGGTTCGGGACGACTCGTTGACCCTGCGAGTTGACTGATCGCTGGACGTCGATTTCACGGATCAGACGGCGACCGATTTCGATCGGACGCACGCTGTTCTTGAAAGCGCGATTGAACACACCATCGACGATACGCCCTAGACCGTTCTCCAGTGATTGCAGTCCCACAAGTAGCGTTCAGGGTATCGGCGGCGTCGGATCGCTGGCTGGGAGTGACCCGCGACCTTTCGACCTTGAAACGGGATGGGTTGGGTGGGTGCCGATCGACTGGATACCCTTGCGAAGCGTTGCTCGGGCGAGTGGCGGAATGGCAGACGCGCTGGCTTCAGGTGCCAGTGATCGTAAGATCGTGGGGGTTCAAGTCCCCCCTCGCCCACTCGACTGCGTCACAGGGGACTCTCGCTCCGCCCTCGAGTCGACCTCAAAGGTTCGGTGGATGAGGCAACCCCCTAGTTCAGTTCATTTCCCGAAGTTTTGGGTCACTCGGATGTGTCGAGCTCATCGGCCCAGCTTCCGAAAAACGCCCTCACGGCCATGACCTCGCTCACCTCGATCGGTAGTTCGTCGTCGGTGAAGCGTGAGATCGTCCTCATCATGGTGGCAAGCATTCTGGGTTCGATATCGAGGTCGACCTCGGTCGCACGAAGGAGAACGAGGTGCCGGTCGAATCGTCTTGCGAGTTCGAACATGTCCGTGAAGTCACGTGCCTCGGCGCGACTGAACAGAGCTGCGAGTTTGCGTCCCGCCAGTTCCTCTGGATCGAACGTCGGACCGACGATCGTCATCGCAGGAGGGCGTCCCGGCGGTGATTCGATCGCGAGGTCGACGACCAGTTCTTCGACACCCGTTGACAGACGGAGGCGTACGAACTGGTCGCTCTCGTGCACATGTTCACACTTGATGGACTTCGAGGTGAGAGATTTCACCAACTGATCCCGTGCGGCGCCAATGTCGACGACATCGGGCACTCCGAAGAAATCGAGGTCCTGCGTCGGTCGGGAAGTCAGGTTGGAAGCAAGCAGAGCTCCGCCACCCGCCAGGAGGAAACCATGCGAGGCAGGAAGCGAGAAGAACAGACGGACGATTTCGTTCTGGAAGTGGGTGAGATTGCTCACCGGATCACGTCACCGATGACGTCCTGCCACGCCTCACGTATCTCACGTGGCACGACGAGTTCGGGCCACAAGTCGACGAGTAGCACACCGTCCACATAGCGCTGGATATCGGCGGGCATGCCTTCCCGTAGGACGACCTCGTAGCAGCGTGCTCGCTGGCGGGGATCGCTGAGACGAAAGATTTGACCGGGCTGCGACCAGTTGACCCCAATCGGCATTGTGACGTCGGCGAGTGCTGCTTCGAGGGGAAGTCGCCAGAGGCGGTCGGCGACGAAGAAGGGTCGTCCTCGGCCGTGCGAGACCTCGTGAAACGAGACCTTCGGCACTGCGCTCAGTTCGAAGCCAGCTCGATCAACGAGGCGTTCGACCGTCGCAAGGGTGGGTGACTTGCGGCCGTGCTCATATGCGGAGAGCGTCGGTCGAGATGTTCCTGCGCGTGAAGCGAGTTGCTGCTGCGTCAGTCCAGCCTGCTGGCGAACTTGTTCGAGAAGGCCCGGAGTCATGGAAACAGGGTATCCGATCAGATACGCTTTAGCCCTTGGCCCTAAAAAGTCGGTCTTCAGCTCGTCCAGTCCGTGATGCGAGCGATCGGCAACGAAAGTTCGTCGTAGAAAGAATGTGGCGGTACATCGGGGGTCTGTGGCGTCATAACCGGTGATGACTCCCGCTGATGCCGAGACCTATCGCAAGTACGCCGACGAACTCGTCCGGTTCGCCTCGGGCCTGGTCGGCCCGTCGGGTGCTGAGGACGTGGTCGCCAACGCCGTTCTGCGAGCGGCCGCGAGCAGACAGTGGACCCGGGTCGACAATCAACGGGCGTATCTGTATCGAGCGGTGCTGAATGAGGCGAGTTCGCAGCATCGTGCGACGACGCGCCGGTTGAACCGCGAGATGCGCGCGTACCAGCGCGACGTTTCTTCAGGTACTGAAGGTTCGAGTGTCGACTTCGACGTGCTGGTCGCGTTGCGGCGACTCAGCGAGCGTCAGAGGGCAGTCATCCATCTCACCTATTGGGCCGATCTTCCAGCGACCGCCATCGCGTTGCTGCTCGACCTGCCGACTCGAACCGTGGAGCGGGAACTCTCTCGCGCCCGTACCCGCTTGGAGGAACTGCTGTCATGAACGACAAGATCAGACGATTCACCACCCAGCTCAGCGAAGCTGCGCCTCTCGCTCCCGAGCTCGAGGGTCGCACGATCCCCGAACGCCGTTCGCCGCTGACTGCGACGCGGATCGGTCTCGCGGTTGCGACAGTTGCCATTCTCGGCGCGGTGGCGGTGATGGTGAATGGCGGCGAGGACCGCCAGTCGGTGATTCCCGCCAGCGGTAACACCGATGCGACCGGTGTGCTCAGCGGCGCCATCGAAGCCTCGTTGCCGGCCGGCTTCCGACTGATGGTGGTCGAGAGGCGCGACAACACAGGCCACGCGGTCGCAGTCAACGATCGTCTCGAGGTCCTCGACATCGAGATCAATGTTGCGCCGACCGAAGAAGAAGTCGCCTCTGATTCCGTACCAACAGCAAGCGTCGAAGGGCTCATCACCGACACCACAGCAGTGCATTGCATCGCCCCCGTGTCGACGCCGGATGCATCCGAGTGTCTTCAGTATTCGAACGAAGCCACCGGAACCATGATCGCGCCGACCACGTACACACTCGACGGTTCACAAGTGGAGCCCAACTGCGTCATCTTCGAGTACACCGGAGGCGCCAACGACACTCCAACCGCCAAACTTCCGTGCACCCTCCAGCAGATCGAAAACGGTGAAATCCCGATCGACGCCGAGTGCACCTTCTACGTCCGATCCGACGCCGATGCGCCGCCGCCACCCCCAGGCTGCGACAGGATTGCCATGATTCTGGACGAGACTTTGGACAGCACCGTTCCTAGCGTTGGGTCTTCTCCTGACACCGGTCCCGCCGTCGGCGAAAGCGGATCTGAGACTCCGACGACGTTCACACAGTGGACCGGCGAGGAGTCGTTCATGGACGACGCCTTCGGACCTGATGTCAATGGTGTTCGTTCGCCCTTCGCGCATGCGTCGACTCGCAACAACGGTGTCTTCGTCGGCGCCACCCTGTTTGCGATCGACCGCATGGTGGATCTCCCGACGTTCGTCGATGAACTCTCTCACAACGTCGTAACCATCGGTGATCTCCGTACGGTGATCGACTCGCTGCCTGAAGCGCTCGCTCCCGTTGGTATGTTCGCTGCCACGCCGTCGCAGAGCACATCTCCTGAAGCCAGATGGACGAGCCGCGGCGTCACCACCGGCTCGTTCTCCGTGGTGCTGGGACAGGATTCCGAGGACGGCGCTGTCGTCGTGCAGATGAGCTTCCCTGGATCCCTCGAGACATCCGGGAACGACGGCGACATCTTCTGGCATGCCACAACGATCGACGGCAGGGTGTCGATCGCGCTCTTCCAACGGGGAGACCGCGATGCGATGACCGATGAGGACGCCGTCGCTCTGACCCGCAAGATGGCCGAGGGCTGGGTCGACGAGTCTGCCTATGCACTGGCCTCGGGGGGCGACATGGTCACCGACACCACTGTCGTGTACGAAGCTGGTCAGGCCGCCCCGCACATCGAGAACCCCGTCGAGACGACCGTTTGGGGAGGATTCTGACGATCGCCGCTGCCGCGGCTGACACGGGACTGCGTGCGATATGAGGACTCGCACGCAGTTCCCGTCGATCAGGACCGCTTTCGTGCGGCGTGTGACGTCGGATGCCGACCGAAGAGTTGTTGGACTCGAGTCCAATAAGCGGCTATCGAATCCCCCCTCGCCCACTGATCGCTTCCCATCGGTCGATGACGTCCCACTGGCGAGCGTTTTCGAGGATGTAGCTCTCGTCCAACTCCCGATCCGTGGACAAAATCGAGCGGATGTCGTCGAGATCGCGTGGACGACCGGCGATGAGCTTGTGGATGATCACATCTTCGACCGTATGCCGGACCTCGAGGCGATACCGATTGGCGACGTGGGCGCCGATCAGCACGGTCGTGATGCCATTGTCGGCGAGAAGTCGTCTCAGATCAGCGGCTGATGAGGCCAAGCTGGACAGCCTTTCGATGGAACTCCGCCTCGGTAGTGGCCTCTGGATACCGCAGTGTCCGATCCCCGGGTTGAAGTGCTCCGTTAGGATCACCAACTGTGTCAGATGGCGCAGAGACCAGAGAGCGGCTGATCGAGGCGACGATCAAGGTGATCGCAACACGTGGTGAGGCGGCGGTGCGGCTGGTCGAAATTGCCGAGGCAGCGGGAATCAAGCAGCCGTCCATCTATCACTTCTTCCCGAATCGTGACGACCTAGTGGTAGCGGCGCACCGTGAGCGGTATCGGAGGTCCGTTGCTGAGGTGGTGGGGAGGTTCGAGTCCGAGTTCGCGTCCGCGACGACTGCTGACGAGTTCCAGGAGGGGGCAACCCGGGCGTTGAAGTTCGCCTTGTCCGACGAGCGGAGCAACGCGCGGGCGGTGCGGCTGGGGCTGCTCGCCAAAGCTCTGACGAACGAAGCGCTGCTGCGCGAAGTGAACGATGCCGCCTACGAGGGGCACAAGGCCCTGGCTGAGATCTTGGAGAGGGCTCAGAAAGCAGGGTGGGTGCGAGGTGATGTGTCTCCGCTCACGATGGCGGTGTGGGTGCGCAGCCTGATCTTTGGTCGTCTGATTGCCGAGATCGACGGCACACGGTTCGACCTCGACGAGTGGACCCGCTTGGCAATCTCGTCGTTCTCACGCACGCTTTCTCCCTGATGAGCGACCCGTGATGTCACGACGGCTCGACTCCGTACTCTTCTGCCCTCGCCCATCCTCGTTTGCGGCTTGGTTCGATCGAGCGATGAGGTCGATTGTCCGGCAGGATCTGGAGGTGAGAGTCGTCCATATGAAGCGTCATGTCAGGGTGTGCGCCTTGCTCGGGGGCATCGTCTTTTCCGGTTGCTCCGATGGACAATCCACCAGTCGGACAGAGGGCATGTCGCTCGACTCGACCGCAGATGTCGTGAGCAGTGTGTCGTCGTCCGTTCCCACGACGACATCGCAAGCATCGTTGTTCACGTTCACGTCGCCGGATTCCGCTACGGATTGGAGTGTCGTCAACGACACGGTGATGGGCGGAGTGTCATCGGGTCAACTCGTCGTGGACAATGGTGCATTGGTCTTCAGTGGAGAATTGTCGCTCGACAACAACGGGGGATTTGCCTCGGTTCGGAGTCCGGCGATCGAACCTCGGGTGGCAGCGGTATGGTCGGGCCGTTCGGGGCCGCAGATCGTTGTCGAAGGAGATGGACGCACGTGGACCGTGGAGGTGCGGACGGATGATGTGGCGGGTGGCTGGATCGCATCACTGCCGACATCACCGGACTCGATCACGACTGCGACCGTCCCCTGGACGTCCTTCGAACCAGTGACCCGGTTTCTGGATCCCCGTGAGGTCGATGAGCCACTCGACGTTCGCCGAATCGTGAGTGTCGCCTTCTATCTCGTCGATGGAATCGAAGCGCCTTTCCGACTCGGTCTCGTGTCGATCAGCTGAGGCATGCATACCGGATGAAGATGTAAGTGACTACCGCGAAGCGTTCGTTGTCGACGGCGATCGGCACTATATTCATGTGATCGAGCAACCGATGTTGGCTTTGTTCGACAGGCTCGACGAATTGGGGACAAGTGAGCAATCAAACATCGACATCAGAGGCTCGTCTGGATCACGGATCCCTGGCACTTGCGGCTGCACTCATTCTCGGTCTCTCGGCAGTTCTGACGGCGTGGGCTGCGTTCCGAGGTTCTTTGACGGGAGATCTCGTGTTGAAGAACTATTCGTCTCAGCAGGCAACGATCGCTCTGGCCAATGACACCTTCAGTCGAGCCGATCAGCAGGAACAACTGGAGACGACTTTGTTCCTGGACTGGGCGGTGGCTGTTTCCGCCGGCAGCATCGATGCTGCCGACTACTTGGCGCAAGTGATGAGCGACGAGTTGAATGCGGCCGTGGAGTGGTGGGCCAGTCAGCCCGAGGACTCGACTCCTGCAACACCCTTCACGCCCGACAATCCTGCCTATGCGGAACTCCCGAGCCAGGTTCTGATCGCGGAAGGCGAAGCTCTGCTCGACGAAGCCGACACGATGCGTCTGGCTGCTGAGGATGCAGATACCAGAAGCGATCGATTCGACCTCTCCAACGTCTTCTTCGCTGTGGTCTTGTTCGTTGCCGGTCTTGCCACATTGGTCGATCGACGAGCCATCCAAGTCGGCTTCCTCGTTCTCGGCACCATTGGTGTCATCGCCGGCTTCGTCATACTCGCCACGACATCAGGAGCTTTTGCTCTGAACTGACGACCACTGGGTCATCGACCCGCGTGAAATTTCCATTCGGTGAATGTTCGGTCGCCCGACTTCGAGGTTTTCATCGAGTCAAACTGAGATCTTCAGTGTGAGAAATTGGTGTTCGTCACACCCCGTTCCACTGTTGGAGGTTCGGTAGGTTCCCGGCGAGTTCGCTATCACGCGCCGATCGTCGAGAGGGACGATATGAACCCTCGAAGTGTCATCCAGGACGTCATCGACGATTTGGCATCCCGCCAGGCATTGTCGGGCGCCGCGTCGGTTCTCTATATCGCTCTCTTCATCGGAGGATGGTGGTGGTGGGTTCGAAGGGTGCACATCCGACGGCGCGACGTCGAGACCGCGGTGTTGGTGACCGGATCACGCGGCAAGTCGTCGACGGTCCGTGCTTTGCACGCCGCGTTGTCCGCCGCCGGAATGGCGACGTACGCCAAGACAACCGGCACAGCTGCGGCGGAAATCGATGTGAACGGTCGTGAGACTTCGACCAGGCGTATCGGTCAGGTCACCGTTCTCGAGGTTCTCCGGATCATGCAGAAGGCCCTCAGCAACGGTGACAAGCCCAATGCTCTGGTGTTCTAGTGCATGGCGGTTCGCCCGAACCTCATCGCAGTCCTGGCAAATGACATGTTGAAACCCAATATCACCATCATCACCAATGCGCAGGTCGATCATTTGGAAGACGAGGGATCCTCATTGGAAGAGATCGCGCGTGCGATGTCCGAGGCAATCACCCCGGGTTCGTTCGTGATCACTGGTGAGCGAGCGACAGCGCCTCTGTCGGCAATTCGTCAAGTTGCGCAATCTCGCGGGGCACTACTTGTCGAGGCAGTACCGGAGCACCTGCCACCTGACTCATCGACTCGACTTCCATATGTTCATCCTCAGAACATCACCGCTGTCCTGAACATCACCCGATTCCTGGGAATCAACGACGAGATCGCCATCAACGGCATGGCTCGAGCGTCGAAGGAACCCGGTGAATTCGAGGTGTGGCGGCGATCCGTGGGTGACATCGACGTGACGTA
>JBDLRO010000002.1:0-2869 GCA_039800025.1 Actinomycetota bacterium
AGATGGCAAGGGCGACGGGTGCAGCGGTTCCGATCGATTGAAAAGCGATCCAATGGATGAACGCGGAGAATCCAGCGAGGAGAGCGCGGCTGTAGAGATAGCCGCCGGTCTTGTCGATCGCGAGCTCCCATGTCTCGAGGACGACCTGCTGCCTCTTCGGTTCGAGTCGGCTGCAGATGGAGCGCCGCATGCGCGGCCCATCCGACACCAGGTAATAGGTGAATAGCATCACGGAGAACGCCTGCAGGAGAAGACCGAGTGCCGTCACCGACAACTTCAATGCTTCACCTTGCTGACCGCGGATGAATTCCTGAACCGGACCATCGGGATCCTGAATACTGTCGTTCACTTCCTGGGCGTCGATGTTCGCCCCGAAGGTGTCGTTCAAGAAGTTCACGGTCCGTGTGACGTAGCGATCCGAGTTCTGCAGGAGGTCTGCTGCCTGAGTCGCAACCAGCGTGCCAATGGCTGCAATGAAGAAGATGACGCCGGCGATCAGACTCAGCAAGATGACGCCAGTGGCTCTCCCTCTCCGCCAACCTCGTCCGATCAGCCGCTTGACGCCAGGTTCGATCGCCAACGACAGGAACAGAGCGACGAGCAGAAGCAGGAGCAGGGAGAACAATCTGTCGTAGGCGTACCGGATGAAGAACGTCCCGAGGAACCCGAACCAGAAGACGATGACGGCCTTCCAGATCCAACGGGGCATCTTGTTCGAGTTCTGTTCCGGTGCCGGAGGCGTGTCGGACATGTGACGAGCGTATCCAGCCCGCGTGGGCACGATGATGGCATCCGTGAGACGATGAACAGGTGAACATCATCGATCCGGCAAGAGAACTCGTCGCTCGAGCCGTGCGATCGCGCGTCGTCGGGCCCGATCCGGATCAACGAGCTCGGGAACTCTTCGAGGCACCGGGCGAACGTTGGTTCGCAGAGGACCGGCCGATCAGGATCGTCCACTCCGACACGAGCATGTTCGTGGGCGGCCTGCGCGCTCTGCTCTTGCAGTCGCTGCATCCGCTTGCAATGGCAGGCGTCGCCCAGCACTCGGACTACAGACACGATCCATGGGGACGTCTGCAACGGACAGCCGACTTCCTCGCTGCGACGACATTCGGGCCGGCTGGGGAATCCCAGCGCGCCATCGACATGGTGCGCAAAGTCCACGAACGGGTCACGGGGACAGCCCGAGACGGTCGCCCATACGAAGCCAATGATCCGCATCTGCTCAAGTGGGTCCACATTGCCGAGGTCGATTCATTCCTCACGGCTCATGATCGCTACGGAGACGTCCACCTGACCGATGAACAGCGCGATGGCTACATCGCGGACATGGCTCGAATCGCATCCGCACTCGGTGTGATCGATCCACCGCGCTCGGTCGCAGAATTGCACGACCAGCTCCGGTCGTACCGTCCCGAACTGCGCAGCAGTCCTGAAGCGCGTGACGCCGCCAAGTACCTGCTCTTCTCCGCGCCATTACCGGCAGTTGCGCGACCTGCGTACGGTCTTCTGAGCGCAGCCGCGATCTCGCTGCTGCCCGTCTGGGCTCGAATCCCGCTTCTCCTTCCGTGGCTTCCCGTGAGCGAGAGAGTGCTCGTCCAACCGGCCGGTCGTGTTCTCGTGACGACATTGCGCTGGGCGATGGCACCGAGTGCGCCATTCACCCGAGCCTGACGCGTCAGCGTCGACGAGCTCGACGTGTCAGCGTCGTCGGGCCTGGTCGATCAGAGCGTCGTACAGCGACTGTTGGTGCGGGTCGGTCGAGGCGGTGTCCTCGGGATGCCACTGAACTCCGATGATCCACTGACCTGCACCGCGATGCTCGAGTCCCTCGACGAGTCCGTCCGGTGAGGTTGCGACGACCTTCAATTCCGACGCCACCTGATCGAGGCCCTGGTGATGGAACGAGGCGACGCGTACTTTCGTCGCACCGAGTGCTTTCGACAGCCGTGTCCGCGGGAGCACATCGACGTCGTGGAGAACGTAGTCCTGACCCGCGGGGAACTTGTCCGGCGCGTGTTGGACCACTCCGGGGATGTCACCGATGTGCTGGATCAGCGTGCCGCCGAGTGCGACGTTGACGATCTGAATGCCGCGACAGATGGCGAGGGTCGGCAGCTTCATCTCGATAGCCGCACGTACGAGTGCGATCTCGAAGTGATCCTGTTCGTGATTCACGCCGTACACGTGAGGCTGACGGTGTTGGCCGTACAGATGGGGATCGACGTCGGACCCTCCCATGAGAACGAGAGCCCCGAATCGCGACAAGAGTTCGACGGCTTCGTCATGACGAAGTTCGCGCGGGCTGAGCGTCAGCGGTTCACCGCCCGCACGGAGAACTGCATCGAGATAGACGCGCCCGGCAAAAGAGATCTCGCTACGCGACACCCGACCCGCAGCCGCCAAGCGACCTGCCACGGCCACCTGGGGTCGAGTCGTCGACTCGCGCTCGAGTCTCCCGTCTGGCATCTTTCGTCGAGACTCCTCGAACGGCCTTCGCGAGGACTCAGTCCGCGACGCTGATGGTCACCGACTCGATGACCACATCGGTCTTCGGACGGTCACCAGGGCCAGTAGGAACGTTCTGCATTGCCTCCACGACATCGAGGCCCTTGACCACTTTTCCGAAGAGTGCGTACGCCGGAGGGAGCCGTACGCCATCGGGACCACTGATCAAGAAGAACTGCGAACCATTGGTGTTCGGTCCGGCATTGGCCATTGCGAGCGAACCAATTTCATATTGACCAGCTTTGGGCAACTCGTCATCGAAGCGGTAGCCGGGTCCACCCGTCCCAGTACCCGTCGGGTCGCCGCCTTGGCAGACGAATCCCTTGATGATGCGATGGAAGATCACGCCGTCGTAATA
>JBDLRO010000003.1:0-5215 GCA_039800025.1 Actinomycetota bacterium
CGATGTCCTGGTACTGCATGAAGCGCGGATCGTGTGATGGGACGCACAGAACCTTCGCGTCGTTCCCCTTCTCGTCCGACATCCAGAACACGGCGACCGGCCGTACGTGGACATGGCACCCCGGGAAGGTCGGCTGGCTCAACCACACGAGCGCATCGAGGGGATCCCCGTCTTCGCCGAGCGTGTTGGGGAAGAACCCGTAATCGAGCGGATACTGAGTGGCCGTGAACAACGTCCTGTCCAACCAGATCTCGCCCGTGTCATGGTTCATTTCGTACTTGTTGCGCGACCCCTGAGGGATCTCGACGATCATCTCGATTTCCATGGCGACCTACTCCGCTTTCGACGATTCATCAGGGCTCGAATGAAGGATCACCGAGCAAGTGCTTCGAGTGTCGCTTCCATGTTTCGTCGGTTGTGGGATGCGCGGTCCTTGACCCCGCTCACCACACCGCCGAGCCACGTCGCGAACTTGCTGCGTCGATCGACCCAGGAGTGCGTCACCAAAGTTCCGGTTCCTTTCGGCTCGATCTCGTAGATCCAGTCGCACCATGCCGACGGTCCGACCATGAGCGCGAAGGTGATGCGCCGTTGCGGCTCGTATTCGGTGACCACCACCACCGTGCTCCATGACCTCTTGCCATTGGAGTTGTGCCCTTTGAATCGCGCTCCGACGGCTGGACCAGTTGCTCCCTTGATCCATTCGCCACCCTGGTTCTCGGGTGACCATTCGCCCATGCGGGTGAGGTCACTGACCTTGTTCCACACATCCTCTGGAGAGGCGTCGACAACTCTGGTCACGACGACCGGTTCTGCACTGCGTGATTTGCTCGCCACGATGGACTCCTGTTCTCTGCGTGTTCTGAAAATGGTCGTGCTCTCCGACCAGTCCTGTTTCCAGACCGGTCATGTTCTCAGGCTGGGCCGGAGAACATGTCGACCCGATCCGGTCGGCGCAATTCGTTGTTCTCGCCTTCATAGCGAGAAATTTCGTTGCGGCCCACGACGTGCCAATGCACTTCGTCCGGACCGTCGGCAAGGCGCAACGTGCGCTGGCTCGCATAGAGACGAGCAAGGGGCGTCCACTGGGACACACCTGTTGCACCGTGGAACTGGATCGCTTCGTCGATGATCTTGCACACGCGCTCGGGGACCATCGCCTTGACTGCGCTCACCCACACTCGTGCTTCTGCATTTCCCATGGTGTCCATGGCCTTGGCAGCGCGCAGCACCATCAATCGGCATGCTTCGAGTTCGATGCGGGCCTTGGCGATCACTTCAGGGTTCTTCCCGAGGCGAGCAATCGGCTTGCCGAAGGCTTCGCGGCTCAGGCCTCGGCGGATCATCAGTTCGAGAGCGCGCTCACCGGCGCCGATCGAACGCATGCAGTGATGGATACGGCCGGGTCCGAGGCGAACCTGGGAGATCTCGAATCCTTTGCCCTCGCCGAGAAGAACATTCGATGCCGGCACACGCACATCGCTGAATCTCAAGTGCATGTGACCGTGAGGAGCGTCGTCCTCTCCGAAGACTTCCATTGCGCCGAGGATCTCGACGCCGGGGGTGTCCATCGGCACGAGGATCTGCGAGTGCCGACGATGCGGAGGCGCGTCCGGACTCGTGAGCAACATGCAGATCATGATCTTGCAGCGAGGGTCGCCAGCACCGGAGATGTAGTACTTCTCTCCGTTGATCAGCCACTCGTCCCCGTCGAGAACTGCGCGACACTCCAGGTTCTTCGCGTCCGACGACGCAACATCGGGCTCGGTCATCGCGTACGCGGATCGAATCTCTCCGGCGAGCAGCGGTTCGAGCCATTGCTTCTTCTGCTCCGGTGTCCCGACGCGCTCGAGGACTTCCATGTTCCCGGTGTCCGGAGCGCTGCAGTTCATCGTTTCCGATGCGATCGGGTTCTTTCCGAGTTCGACGGCGATGTAGGCGTAGTCGAGGTTCGACAATCCCTCACCGGTCTCCGCGTTGGGCAGGAAGAAGTTCCACAGCCCTCGAGCTTTGGCCTGAGCCTTGAGTGAGTCGAGCAATTCGAGTTGACCTTCACCCCAGCCCCAGCGATTGGCTCGTCCTTCACCGAGTCGATAGAACTCCGCCGTCGAGGGTTCGACGACTTCGTCGATGAACGTGACGACTGCCTCATAGAGAGGTCTCGCCTTTTCGGACATCGCCAAGTTCAAGGCATCATCGGTCGCAATTCCAGAGTGCATTCCAGGCTTCGGCATGAGCCCAACCTAGTCCTCCACTTCGGGAGTCGAAGAGCCGACTACCCGGTCGTTTCGGCTGAGAAATGGCGTCGCAGTGCCTCGAACACGTCGCCGAGAACTTCGATCTGCCGAGGTGTGAGTGCGTCGATGAAATGCTTGCGAACGCTCATCACGTGCTGAGGAGCCACGTTTTCCAGAAGACGCCGGCCGCTCGGCGTGAGAGCGGCAAGCGTCGCCCGTCGATCCTCGGGACAAGGTTCCCGCGCGACGGCACCCATGCGCACGAGTCCATCGAGGCGGCGGGTCAATCCACTCGGAGAGAGGTGGAGCAAGTCGGCGAGATCGCACATGCGCATCCTCTCGTTCTCCTGCTCGCTCAAGTAGACGAGAACCTGATAGTCCCCAACTGTGAGCCCGACGTCGGTCAGATCTCCCTCGAGCGCATTCTGCAGATCACCGATGGTCTCGATGTATCCGCGCCACGCTCGCATCTCCCGATCATCGAGCCATTTCACGTCGACGGCCTTCGATCCATCACTGGAAATGCCCATGAAGTCAGTGTAGAGAATTCTGGCCCAATTAGTTGCGATCGCAATCATCACGTGTTATTATTTGCGCACGCAAGTAAATGTGACACCACAACGAAGGGAAATGACATGGCAGATCTCAGCTCACTCACTCCAGGCACCTGGAACGTCGACCCGTCCCACTCGGGCCTCAATTTCACCGTCAAGCACCTGATGGTCTCCAAGGTTCGCGGCCGTTTCGCCTCGTTCTCCGGAACCTTGAACATCGCCTCGGATCCCCTACAGAGTTCAGTGACCGCCCAAGCAGAGGTTGCATCGGTGACGACGGGTGATGCCGGACGCGACGAGCACCTCCGCAGCGGAGACTTCTTCGAAGCAGAGAAGTTCCCCACCATCTCGTTCGCCTCGACGAAGATCGAAGCCGACGGAGACGACTTCGTGCTCCACGCCGATCTCACCATCAAGGGTGTCACGAAGAACGTGAAGTTCGAACTCGAATTCGATGGCGTGGGTAAGGATCCTTGGGGCAACACCAAGGCCGGCTTCAGTGCGGAAGCCGAGATCAACCGCAAGGACTTCGGTCTGGAGTGGAATGCGGCTCTGGAGACCGGCGGCGTTCTCGTCGGCGAAAAGGTGAAGATCCAACTCGACATCCAGGCCGTCAAGGCCTGACGACTTCTCTCCCTCCCCCCGCGAGAGAAAACAGAGAGCCCGGGCATCGCTGCCCAGGCTCTCTCGCGATTCGTGGCGACGACTGCTATTCGCCGATGAGTTCCTTGCGCAATTCGCGCTTCAGGAACTTGCCGCTCGCGTTACGCGGAATGGCTTCGTCGCGGAACCACAAGCGTGACGGGATCTTGTGCTTGGCAAGACTGGCTGCGAGGAAGGTGCGCAGTTCGTCCTCTGACACCTTCGCCCCGGGTCGCAACACGATGCACGCTGCGACTTCTTCGCCGAGGCGCTCATCGGGAATGCCGAACACCGCAGCTTCGGCGATTGCTTCATGGCGATAGATCGCAGTCTCGACTTCGGAGCAGTACACGTTCTCACCACCGCGAATGACCATGTCCTTCGCTCGGTCGACGATGTAGATGAATCCGTCCTGGTCGATGCGAGCGATGTCGCCCGTGTTCAACCATCCGTCTTTGATCGTCTCGGCGGTCGCGTCGGGACGGTTCAGGTAACCCTTGATGGTGATCGCACCCTTCACGCACAGAACCCCGACCGTGTTCGGATCCTTGGGAAGGTCGTTACCGTCCTCGTCGACGAGCTTGACCTCGAGGGTCGGGACGGGAGGACCGCAGGACTCCGGCTTGGTCGTGTACCAAAGCGACGTGTTGGCGGTGATGATGCCGTGGGTCTCGGTCATGCCGTAGCCAGTGGTCGGAGTCCCTTGCTTCAACTCCTTGTCGATCTTTTCGACGAGGTCCGGCTGGACAGCAGCTCCGCCGCCGCTGATGGCTGCGAGAGACGACGTGTCACGCTTCGACCAATCGGGATGCAACAGGAGTTCGCGGCCCATCGTCGGAACTCCCGAGAAGTTGGTGACCTTCTCCCGCTCGATCAACTCGAGAGCTCGACCCGGATCCCACTTGTACATCAACACCAGAGCGCCACCCACGAGCGTGGCCGGGTGGAGGATGCAGTTGCACGCCGTGACGTGGAACAACGGGGTCGGCGCCATGAAAACGGGGGGCAGGGCTGCCGGAGCAGGTGGAGGAGTGCTGAGATCGCCAGCGGCGACGGCTTTGGCGATACCTGCCGATGCTGCGCCTGTCATCGCTGCGATGTTCATCACGTTGACCACCGAACCGCGGTGATGCAACTGTGCACCCTTTGGGAAACCTGTGGTTCCCGAGGTGTAGAAGATCGTCGCATCGTCATCGGGGTCGATCGTCGCCGGGGGCAGCGAACCCGGATCGGCGGCCGCCATGGTCCGCCCAGCGGCGGCCGCCAGGTGGCAGGTCACGATCGGTGCGCACGGAGATCACGTGCATGTCGAACGTGGTCGGCGTCTGCTGGAAGCGCTCGAGGCGCTCGTCGTCGACGATCAGAATCTTGGGGGTGCTGTCGTTGAGGGCGAAATCCATTTCGACAGGAGTCCACCAGGCGTTCATGCCGACGAGGGCAGCTCCGAGAGACACCGTTGCCCAATAGGCGACGACCCATTCGGGATAGTTGCGAGTCGAGACAGCGACTCGGTCGCCCCGGGTCACACCTTGTGAAACGAGATAATGGGCGAGTTTGCGCACTTGGGCGTGAACTTCTGCGTAGGTGAACCGCTCGTCTTCGTAGATCAGATACGGCTTGTCGCCATGTGCAGCGGTCATCTCCCAGACGACTCGCATGTCGGGGGGCGCTGCGGCGAAAGTCTTGACGTCCACCCCGCGGACGTTGACTGTGGTCACAGCAAAGGGCGAACCGGGTCCTTCGAGTTCTTGGCGGGCGGCGATGTAATGGTTGATCACCCCG
>JBDLRO010000004.1:0-5856 GCA_039800025.1 Actinomycetota bacterium
CCACCCTCACCGAACGTCAGCGCAGCATTCTCGAGTGCATCGAGTCGAGCATGGCCGAACGGGGCTTCCCACCTTCGGTTCGAGAAATTGGCGACACCGTTGGACTCACCTCCCCCTCGACTGTCCACAACCATCTCAACACCCTGCAGAAGCTCGGCTATCTCGAGCGAGACCCAAACCTTCCTCGGGCCATCAAGGTGTGCTGGGATCGCAACAGCGGTGCCATCATGAACCGCGGTCGGGTGCACCACGTGCCCCTCGTGGGCGATGTCGCTGCCGGAACCGATGTGCTCGCGCAGCAGAACGTGGAAGAGCTTCTTCCGCTTCCCGCCGACTTCACTGGCGATGGCGAGTTGTTCATGCTCCGGGTGCGCGGAGAGTCGATGATCAATGCAGGAATTCTCGACGGCGATTACGTCGTTGCACGCCAGCAACCCTCAGCAGACAATGGTGACATCGTGGTTGCCGGCATTCCCGGCGAAGAGGCAACCGTCAAGACCTTCTCGAGACAAGGCTCGAATGTCGTTCTCACACCGGCAAATGAGCGACTGGCCCCGATGAGGTTCCCCGCGGATGAGGTGCGCATCTTCGGCAAGGTCGTCACCGTTCTGCGTCGTCTCTGACCGAGACGACGGTTTCAACTGCGAGTGCTGTCGATTCCCAAGCGACGAGCGAGTTCCTCGATCATCGAGTCCGGCTGAACGACAGCAACTCGCACGTTGCCCGCACCCCGAGAACCGTAGAGATCACCAGGGCTGACAAGTGCTCCTCCGTCTGCGGCGAGACGCTCGGTGAACGCCCACGCATCTCCGACTTCGAACCACAGATAGAAGCCGCCAGCAGGGAGCGGAACATCCGCGCCTGACCATCGCGCCAGGATTTCAGCAGTTCGCTCGAGTCGACGGCGGTACACAATGCGTTGCTCGCGCACATGGTCGTCGTCGTCGAGTGCAGCGACCCCTGCCGCCTGCGCCGGTCCCGGAACCATCATCCCGACATGTTTGCGAACTTCGGACAGATAGTGGACGAGATCCGCGTCCCCTGCGTAGGCGCCGACACGCAGCCCGGCAAGATTCGAACGTTTGGAGAGCGAATGCACCGCAATCACGCCTTCGGAACCGTGCTGAAGAATCGACTGCGGCGGCCCCGACCACGTGAACTCTGCGTAGCACTCGTCACTGAAGACGGGAACACCATGTTCTCGGCCCCAGTTCGCTGCAGCCCCGAGGTCGTCGAGAGTTCCGGTCGGGTTCGACGGGGAGTTGACCCACAACAACAACGCCCGACTCGCGTCGTTCGCTGAAATCGCTTCGAGATCCAAGCCGCCGTCGGGACGAACCGGCACGGGCACCGCTCGACAACCTGCCAGGATTGCCCCCATCTCGTATGTCGGGTAGGAAATGGCGGGATAGAGAACGGTGTCCCTGTCGGGCGTTCGCAGCGTCAGCCACTGTGGCAATGTTCCGACGAACTCCTTCGTCCCGATGCACGCAGCGACATTACCGGGATCGATCGTCACATCGAATCTTCGGTTCATCCATCGCGAGAACGCCTGACGAAGTGCTGCGGTACCGATCGAAGCCGGATACCCGCGTTCGGAATTGCTCTCCGCGAGAGCACGAATGACACTCTCCGGAGGCGGGTCGCACGGTGTCCCGATCGACAAGTCTATCACACCGGATTCGAATCGGTCCGCCAAGGGCCGAAAAGCATCGAGCCTCTCGTACGGATACGGAGGCGGTTCGAATCCTCGAGACACTTTCCTCGACGTCTGCATCCCACCAATTTCCGAAGTCATGGTCGAGCCTCCTGTCGATCACCCGTATTGCTCGTGTCACTCGCCCCGACGGCCGTGAATTCCTGTAGACGCCCTCGCGAGGCATCGGAGAGTCGTGCCCGAACAGCGATACCGCCATCGACATGCTTCGACGAAATCACCTCTCCCTCGCGATGAACCGAAGCCAAGACATCCCCTCGATCGTAGGGAATCAACAGCTCGACCACAGTCGTCACCGCTCGCAATCGGCCGGCGAGAACGCGTAAGAACTCTTCCAGCCCCTTCCCCGTCAGTGAACTCACACCCACCGAACCGGGATGCCAGCCAACGACGTCGGCAACGCCTACGGGATCGAGGTCCAGCTTGTTGAACACCAGCAGCTCCGGAACCCGATCGGCTCCGATCTCCCGCAACACGGTTCGCACTGCCTCGATCTGTCCATCTGGATCTGCTGCCGAACCATCGACGACATGGACCAGATAGTCGGCACGACTCGCAACCTCGAGAGTGCTCTTGAAGGACTCGACGAGTCCGTGGGGAAGTCGACGGACGAACCCGACCGTGTCCGTGAGGAGAACTGGCTCGCCGCCTGGCAAGGACAGTCTGCGCGTCGTCGGATCGAGGGTTGCGAACAGCCGATCTTCGACGAGCACTCCGGCCTTCGTCAATCGGTTCAGAAGCGTGGACTTGCCCGCGTTCGTGTACCCGACGATGACCACATTGGCCAGTCCGCTGCGAGCGCGCCCCTTGCGCTGAAGATCTCGCGTCCGGCTCAATTCTTCGAGCTCGTCCTCGAGTCGAGCAATTCTTTTCTGGATCCGCCGCCGGTCGACCTCGAGCTTGGTTTCACCGCTACCGAAACGCGAGCCGATACCTCCGCGCTGCTGAGAGAGCTTTGCCGAAGCTCCTCGGCGAAGGCGGGGAAGTCGGTACTTGAGCAGGGCGAGTTCGACTTGAGCTTTGCCCTCCAGAGTGTGGGCGTTCTGGGCGAAAATGTCGAGAATGACCGCAGTGCGGTCGATCGCAGTTCGACCGAGGAGTCGCTCCAGGTTGTACTGCTGCCCTGGCGACAATTCGTTGTCGAAGACCACCGTGTCCGCGTCGACTGCGAGACACAGTTCGCGCAACTCCTCCACCTTGCCCTTGCCGAGGTACCACGTATGGTCGGGGACGTCGCGTCGCTGCACCAGACGGGCCACTTCATCGGCTCCAGCGGTGTCGATCAACAGACTCAGTTCGTCGAGGCTTGCTTCGGTCTCGTCATCACTGTGTCCGGCAAGCGTCACCCCGACGAGCACGATCTTTTCCCGAATGCTCCTCTCGATCAGGGTCTGACCGAGGGCCTGATTGTACGGAGAGTTGGGGTTCGGACTGCTCACACCGACACCATGATCGACGCGACGAACTGAGCCGGACCGGACAGGGTCGCCTTCTTCGTCGACGCGTCGATGCACACTCGCGCGAGTCCACCTGGCATGTGGACACGCACTTCGCCGACCGAACTCGGCACGAGACCCCATGCAAGTGCGGCCTCCGCTGCAGCGCACGCTCCAGTGCCACAGGCCATCGTCAAGCCCGCACCTCGCTCGTGAACACGCATCGTCACGGCGTCTGGTTCCGGACCAGGCTCGATGATCTCGAGATTCACCATTGGTACCTTCTCGCCAAGAGTGGCCAGGTCGACTGCGTCGACATCGTCCACACCCACCACTGCATGCGGATTTCCAAGCGAAACATGGCGTACGGGACGGTCGTCGTGACATCCGAGCGAACTCCACGTGTCCGGCGGCTCGATCTGCTCGACGGCGCCCATGTCGACGCTGAGGTCGAGTGCACCATTCGTCTCGGGTCCGAGGACGTCGACGATGCGCATACCGGCATCGGTCTCGACCGAATAGCGAACCGGCCACGAGGTCGGGCTCGCAGTGGACCAGATCGACCGATGAGCTGCCTGAACCAGACAGCGAATGCCATTCCCGCTCATCTCTGCTCGACCGCCATCGGCATTCACGAGGATCATCCCGAGTTCAGCAGGACCGCGGATCTCCAGGAACAGAAGCCCATCGGCTCCGACGCCAGTTCTGCGGTCGCACAACACTCGCGCGAGATCCGACTGGGAAACTCCCGGGGGCAGTGAACCTTGACGAGTCACGTCCATCACGAGGAAATCGTTTCCCCAGCCATGGTGTTTCGTCAGTTGCACCACGGACCGATCCGAGTCGGTGAAGCCGGTCATGGTCGGGGGCTCGTCGTTCGATCCATCGTCGTCGTCAGGTTACGCCAGCATCTCGATGATCCGCGGGGCGACTTCGTCCACTGGGTCCTCTCGCACGTCGAACCAGGTCACACGTGGATCTCGCCTGAACCAGCGCTCCTGACGAATAGCGAATTGGCAGGTCCGGACGACGATGGACTCGACCGCCGATTCGAGATCCATGCGACCCTCGAGGTGCTCGATCACTTCCTTGTAGCCGAGAGCCTGCCGGGCGGTTCTCGATAGTCCCGTCGCCATCAGATTCTTCACCTCGTCCTCGAGACCGGATTCGACCATCGAGCGGACCCTGTTCGCAATACGAGTTCTGAGGACATTTCGGTCCCACCGCAGGGCGACCTGACGCACGGTTGCGATCGGATACTCGTCGACCCCCGGACCGAACGAGGAGAACAGTCGCCCGCTACCCTCCACCACTTCGAGGGCTCTCACGATCCGGCGGGTGTTCGTGGCTTCCATCCTCGACGCAGCCTTCGGATCGAGTGACTCGAGACGTCGATGCAGCCGCTCTGGCCCGTCGCGTTCGGCTTCCGCTTCGAGTCGGGACCGAATCTCCGGCCACGTGCCGGGAATGTCCAGATCATCCACCGCTGCACGCAGATAGAGACCTGTTCCACCCACGAGCAATGGTGCGGCACCGCGCCGTGAGATGTCCGACATGGCATCGCGGTATGCCGCCTGGAACTGTGCCACAGCGAATGTCTCCCGCGCGTCCACGAGATCGATCATGTGATGTCTGACGAGTACTCGTTCGACTTCGGTCGGCTTGGCCGTTCCGATGTCCATGCCTCGGTAGACCTGCATGGCATCGATCGACACCAATTCGATACCGAGTCGCCGACCTGTCTCACTCGAAGCAACTGCCATGGCGACTGCTGATTTGCCGCTCGCCGTCGGTCCGAGAATCGCAATCGGCTCGTCGGTCTTCGATGCGTCACTCGACGGCAATGGGGATTCGAACCTTGTGCGTCGGCTCCGATGTCACTTCGAGGAATGTGCCTCGCAGGTGATGAGGAGCAGCCTCCGTGATCTCCACCATGCCGTAGCTGCCGACACGCACAGGTGAGCCGGGTCTGAAGTGAACGACCTTGTTCTGACGAGTCCGTCCCGTGATGATCTCAGGGGACTTCTTCGAAGGGCCTTCGACGAGGACCTCTTCGACCCTTCCGATACGCGCCTCGTGCTTCATCAACGCCGAACGCTCGACGACCACTCGCAAGCGGGCGAATCGCTCGGCGACCACATCCGGGTCGACGAACCGATCGACCATCGTCGCCGCCTCAGTACCCTGTCGCGGCGAAAAGATGAAGGTGTAGGCGTAGTCGTATTCGGCTGCCGCAGCAACCTCGAGAGTTCGCTCGAAATCTCCTTCGGTCTCGCCGGGGAATCCCACGATGATGTCCGTGCTGACTGCAAGATCATGGATCGTAAGTCGAGCTTCACGGAGTTTGTCGAGATATCGATCAGCGGTGTATCCGCGATGCATGACAGCGAGGAGCCGGTCACTTCCGGACTGGAGGGGATAATGGAGATGCTCGCACACGGTCGACGTCTCGGCCATCGCAGCAAATGTTTCGGATCGCATGTCCTTGGGATGAGGACTCGTGAAACGGACACGCCTGATGCCCTCGACCTCGCCAACGGCACGCAACAAGCGGCCGAACATCGGCTGTGCTCGAACATCTTCTCCCGAACGCCTCCGGTCGAGTTGAAGATCTCGTCCGTAGCTGTTGACGTTCTGTCCGAGAAGAGTGACCTCGGTGACTCCCTGAACGGCGAGTTCTCGAACTTCTTCGACGACATCGTC
>JBDLRO010000005.1:0-7320 GCA_039800025.1 Actinomycetota bacterium
ACGATCCGATGTCGCTCGGCGAGGTCGGCCGATGTGGAGTCGCAGTCGACACGCTCGCCGACATGAGCGATCTGTTCGCTGATATCGATCTGTCGACGATCACGACGTCGATGACGATCAATTCTCCGGCAGCCGTGATTCTGGCCATGTTCGTTGCACAGGCCGAGAAGTCAGGAGTCGATCGCCGACTTCTCGGCGGGACTCTGCAGAACGACATTCTGAAGGAGTACCAGGCTCAGAAAGAGTTCGTGTTCCCGCCTCGTCAGTCGATGAGGTTGGTCCGTGACACCATCGCCTTCACTGCTGCGGAGATGCCACGTTGGAATTCCGTTTCCATATCCGGATACCACATTCGCGAGGCGGGTTCGACTGCAGCAGAGGAACTCGCATTCACCCTGGCGAACGGCTTCGCGTACGTCGAACTCGCCTGTCGAGCGGGACTCGCAGTGGACGACTTCGCGCCGCGCCTGTCGTTCTTCTTCAATGCCCACATCGACTTCTTCGAGGAGATTGCAAAATATCGGGCAGCACGCCGGATCTGGGCGAAGTGGATGAAGAGCAGATATGGCGCGTGTGCAGAGAGATCTCTGCAGTTGCGGTTTCATACCCAGACGGCTGGTGTATCGCTCACCGCACAACAGCCAGAAGTGAACATCGTTCGCACTGCCATCGAAGCCTTGGCAGGGGTGCTCGGTGGCACCCAGTCGTTGCACACGAATTCGATGGACGAGGCCCTTGCGTTGCCGACCGAAAGAGCCGCACGAATCGCATTGCGAACTCAGCAGGTCATCGCCTACGAAACGAATGTTGCTTCGGTTGCCGATCCCCTCGGCGGCTCCCATTTCGTGGAGGCGCTGACGGACGAAATGGAACGTCGTGCCGAAGAAATCTTCGAAACCATCGATGAGATGGGGCAAGGGTCGATGCTCGAGGGATGCATCGCGGGGATCGAGGAGAACTGGTTCCAGGGGCGGATCGCCGACAGCGCGTACGAATTGGAGCGGGCTTTCAATCGAGGTGAGAGAACGGTCGTCGGTGTGAACCGCTTCCTGGAAGGCAATGACGACTCGGATCTCGACATTCTGAAGATCACCAATGAAGACGAGGCCAAGCAACGTCGGCGACTGGCGCAGGTGCGGGCCGAGCGCAGCATTCCGGCTGTCGAAGAATCTCTGCGTCGACTCGAGATGGAAGCTGCCGATCCCGAGGTGAATCTCATGCCAGCTCTCATCGAGGCTTCGACGGCGTATGCAACTGTGGGTGAAATGATGGCATCGATGGCGCGAGTATTCGGACGTCACGTCGAGGTGCCAACGATCTGAATTCGGCAATCCGATGCAGGCCATGGGCATGATCGAACGGTCCATTCGAGGGAGGTGACAGGACATGAACACATTGGAATCGGAGAACTCGGGCAGTCCAGTCGACCGAAGCGGAGCGCTTCGAGTCCTCGTCGCAAAAGTCGGCCTCGACGGTCACGATCGGGGAGTCAAGGTTGTTGCGAGAGTGCTTCGAGACGCTGGGATCGAAGTGATCTACACCGGTCTGTTCCAGACTCCTGACACCGTTGCAGCGGCAGCAGTCGATGAAGACGTCGATGTCGTCGGCTTGTCGATGCTGTCGGGAGCTCACATGACACTCGCACCTCTCGTCGTGCGAGCATTGCGGGAACGAAATGCGGACATTCCCGTCGTGGTCGGGGGAATCGTGCCTCCTGGGGACGTCGCCGAATTGCGCAATGAGGGCATTGCCGAGGTGCTCGGTCCAGGTGCGGCTGCGAGCGACGTCGTCGCCGCTGTCGTTCGCGCAGCGGCGAGCTCTTCGAACGTGCGATTCGACTACTGAAGGCCGCGCAAAGATCCGCCGTCGAGGGGCAGAGCCACGCCGGTGAGGAAGCGGGTGTGTGCCGAGCACAGGAACGCAGCGACTCGGCCGAAGTCGTCGGCGTCTCCCAGGAAGCCCGCGGGAATCGACGATTCAAGTGAGGACGTGTCACCGTACAGTTCGGTCAACCGATCGGTGAGGTGAAGACCCGGTTGCAGAGAGTTCACCGTGACTCCGTCTGCAGCAACCTCACGCGCAAGGGTCTTGAGGAATCCGGTGACTCCCGCTCGTGCGGTGTTCGACAGGATCAGGCGATCGATCGGTTCCCGCACGGAGGCCGACGTGATTGCGATGATGCGTCCCCATTTCTGTTCCTGCATCCCTGGGACGACGAGTTGGCAAAGAGCGACGGCCGACAGGAGGTTCAGGCGAAGGGCTTCCGAGTATGCGTCGAAAGGGGTCGTCGTGAAGTTGCCCGGAGGGGGGCCTCCCGCATTGGCGATCAGAATGTCGATCCCACCCATGATTTCGCGTGACTTCTCGACGAGCGCCCGAACCGAATCAGGCTCGCTCACGTCGCAGACGATGGCATGAACTTTCGCGTGGACGTCGTCTTCGATCGATCGGACAGCAGCTCCGAGTCTGCTCTCACTGCGCGCTGCGATCGTGACGTGCGCTCCTTCGCGAGCGAGTGCCCGGGCTGTCGCGAGCCCGAGACCGCTCGAGCCCCCGGTGATGAGCGCTCGCTTGCCGGTCAGTCCGAGATCCATTGGCTCTCTTTTGCCAAGAATTGCCGAAGACGTTGGTCCGCTGCGGGTCGTGCGCCGACGTGCTCGATGACCCATGCCGAGACGCGCGTCGCGAACCGTGCCGCCTCCACATGTGACGACGATCCGAGATAGTGCGACAGGAATGCCCCAGCGAAGGAGTCACCTGCACCCGTTGCGTCGACGAGATTGTTCGTCGCCGGGGGAATGAGGTGGGCTTCTCCGCCATCGAAGACGAGTGCACCTTCGGCATCGAGTTTCAGCACGATGAGCGCCGATGGGAAGATGTCCCGGAGTGCGTGAGCCATATCGAGAGGGTCGTGACAGCCAGTCAGCACCGTTCCTTCTTCCTTGTTGGGAAGAACGATGTCGAAATCCAGATCTGCGCACGCCGCAAGAAACGACTCGACGCCCATTTCTTGAATCATCTGAAACGATCCCGGGTCGAATGACACACTGGCACCGTGTTCGTGTGCGAGTCGGGCAGCGCGTCGAGCCGCCGATCGAGGAGGATCGGTGAAGAACGACCATGCCGTGAGGTGAAGGTGCTTGGCGAGGGCGATCTCTTCGGTCGGCAACTCCGATGGCATGAGATAGAAGTCCGCGCCATGCCCTGACACCATCGAACGTTGTCCGGTGTGGTCCACGAACACGGCAACCGATCCGGTGGAGTGGGCCTCGGTTTCGACCAGATGGGAGACGACATGTTCTTTGTCGAGGTCTTCTTGGGCGAGCTGTCCGAAACGATCACGACCGACTTTGCCGATGAACCGCGTCGAAACACCGCATCGGCTCGCCCAGACAGCCACATTTGCCGCGCTTCCCCCCGGCGTCAGCAGCACTTCGCCGAACGTGTCACCGCCCTTCAAGAGCTCGGTGTTCGTGCGAATCAGAACGTCCCAGGCGAAGTCGCCGAGAACGCACAGATGCGTCGAAGACGTCTTTTGTTGGGCATTCTGGGCGATGGCCACCGACTCGAGGGTATCTGCGAGACTGGGGTCGATGTCGACCGAAGTGCCCGCAACGTCGTCGATCGCCGGGGTCGGTGGAGACGCAAAGTTGTCGGCGTCCGTCATCGGCGCACTTGCAGCGGTCTGGATCGTGTGGGGTTCGACCTACTTGGCGATCAAGATCGGCCTGGAGACGATGCCTCCCTTCTTCATGCAGGGCACTCGATTCGTCTTCGCTTCTCTCATCATGTTGGCGGTACTGCGTCGTAGGGGTGTCCCGTGGCCGTCGCGCGTCCAGATTCGCCATGCGGCGATGATCGGCATTCTGTTGCTGATCGGAGGCCTCGGTCTCGTCACACTTGCCGAGGATCGCGGCGTCGATTCCGGCCTCGTCGCCACCATCATCGCCATCCAGCCGATGATGATGTCGATGTGGGGCGGTCTGTGGAAGCAATGGCCTGTACGCCTCGAGTGGATCGGCATGGTCATCGGCCTCGGGGGAGTGGCAATTCTCGTGTCCGACGATGGATTGTCGGGGTCATGGAACGGCGTGTCCCTCGTCTTCATCGCATGTGTCTGCTGGAGTTTCGGATCGGCACTGAGTCGACGAATCGAGATGCCCGATGGATTCATGACGACTGCGATCGAAATGGCTGCTGCAGCAGTGGCGTACATGCTGTTGTCGATCGTCACGGGCGAGGACGTCAGCACTCCCAGCCTTCGCAGTGCGCTCGCACTGGCATATCTCGTGATCTTCGGCTCGATCGTTGCATTCACCGCGTTCACGTATCTCATCAGCCATGTGAGCGGGCCGCTGGCGATGAGCTACGCCTACGTGAACCCGGCGATCGCGGTTCTTCTCGGTGTGACATTGAGCAATGAGGAGCTCTCGGTCAACATGGCGATTGCCCTGCCGGTTATTCTTGCCGGGGTGGCGCTCGTGACGAATGCTTCGCGACGAAAGGTCGAAGGATGAACTTCCCAGGTCTCTTGATCGCAGTGGGGGCGATCACTCTCGCCTCATGCGGGGGTTCTTCGACAACAGCCTCGACCGAGGTTGCTCAGTCGCTGCCCGCAGGAGGGGCGGCTCCGGACTCTCCGAGCGCTCCGGTCGAAACGCTGCCCGCGTTGCTCGACCCGTCGACGGACATCGAGGCGATCGACAGTCCGGTCGTTCTGTGGTTCTGGTCGCCTGGTTGAAGCCAGTGCAATGACGAAGCCCCCTCGGTCGAGGAGGCCTACCGGACATACGGATCATCTGTGGTGTTTCTCGGCGTCGCATGGAGTGGAACGAGCGAAGCGATGCTCGACTTCATCGACCGGCATGGATTGTCGTTCCCGACCATCGTCGATCAGAACGGCGACCTGTATCTGAAGTACCAGGTTCCGTACCAGCCAGCCTGGGTGTTCATCGACGGTGAGGGCAACAGCCGCCGTGTCATGGGAAGCCTCGACGAACAAGGACTCTTGGAGAACATTCAGTCGATCACGTGAGTTTCCCTGTGGCGGACGTCATGACGGCGAACGTTCAGGAAAGTCTCAAGGTTTCACGAGGGACGGCCGATACCTCTCAACGTGAAACGAACACTGAAGAATCTGAGTAAGGCCGTGCTGTTCTCCCTGTGCTCGGCGACCGCTCTCGGTTTTGTCGGAGCTCCCGGAGCGATGGCCGCTCCTGCAGTCTCGGCGTCGAAGGGGTTCACCTACGCCGTCAAGCCGGGAGACTCTCTCATCGGCATCGCTCGTCGGGTGAACGTATCCCTCGATGAACTGCTTCAGGTGAACGGTTTCGTGAAGTCGAGCGTGATCCATCCCGGACGCACCATCAAACTGCCGGACAATGCCGTGGTTCAGGCTGGCGCACCCGAAACTGGAGCGAGTGCTCCGACGACCTACCTCGTGAAGTCCGGAGATTCGCTGATTGCTATCGCTCGCCGTTCGGGAATCACCCTTGCGGAACTTCTCGACGTGAACGGGTTCGTGAAATCCACCGTGATTCATCCGGGACGCACGATCAAGCTGCCTGCGGGTGCAACCATGCCGCAGGCCACCGCTGTGCTCGCGACGTCGATTTCTGCGACGAGTTCGTCGTCGAGCGATGCTCAGACGCCTGCGCCGGGCGACGAGTTGCCGACGTACACGATCCAGGCCGGAGATTCGCTGACGCGCATCGCCAGTAAAGCCCAGGTCTCACTCGAGGATCTTCTCAAAGTCAATGGATTCGCGAAGTCCACCGTGATTCACCCCAAGCAGGTCATCAAGCTTCCGGCCGGCGCAGCCACGCCCTCGACGCGAGTTCAGTCGATGATTGCGTTCGCTGTTTCGCAGATCGGAAAGCCATATCTGTTCGGTTCAGCAGGTCCGAACAGCTACGACTGTTCCGGTCTGGTGCGAGCGAGCTTCTCCAAAGTGGGAGTGAAGGTTCCGCATCAGAGTCAGGCGCTGGCAGCACTCGGAACTCCAGTCGATTGGCGGAACACGTCGATTCAGCCGGGAGATCTCGTGTTCACTGCGAACAGCTCGTCGGGCGGTCGGATCGGTCACGTGGCGATTGCGATCAGCGCAACGGAGGTCGTCGAGGCTCTCAGCGCCGGCAAACCGGTGGGGATTTCTCGAATGCCCTCCAAGGATCGAATCCTCGAGGTTCGCCGAATCCTCTGATACGACCGAACTGCAGTTCATGAGCGAGCCGTCCCATTTGGGACGGCTCGCTCGCGTGAGCGGGCACCGCCGTCGCTTGCTCCGGAGTCCCGTACCCGCACAGCAAAACGACCACCCTGGCGGGTGGCCGTTTCACTGTGAGCGGGTGACGGGAATCGAACCCGCATAGCCAGCTTGGAAGGCTGGGACTCTAGCCATTGAGCTACACCCGCGATGTTGTCGCCCAGTGAGGTTAGCGGGCGAGATTGACACATCGACCTATCAGGATCAGCCTCTCGTCGTGCGATGACGACACGAGTATGTTGTCGACACAGTGAAGGTCCCATCGTGCACACAGGTTCGACGGCCTGCGAATGGAGCGTCATGGCTCGGGTCGATCGTGTTCGGCTGTCTCGCCGCCGCTGTCGTGAGTGCGTGCTCTCCTTCCGGCACGGGTCCACGTCGAGACTCGGGCTTCGGATCGCCAGCTGGCGCGGCAGAGTCGTTCTCGAGCGACGAACTTCCCGAATTCGAACTTTGGGATCCCGCTGACGGGATGTGTCGAATACTGCTAGTCGGCGATTCTCTCGTCGAGGCGACGGTGAGCGCTCAAGAGGATGCTTTCGATTTCCTCGGTTGCGAATCCATCGTCGACGGTCGAGCCGCGCGCACACTCTCCGATGGCTGGCAGTGCTTGGCGAATGGGGGTGCTTCGATGGCGATCGTCGTCCGACCCGAAGCAGAGCCGGGTAACCCCACCTGTCGTCCATCGGGCCTCGAACTTCTCGAAGCGTGGTCCGACCTCACGTCGGCTGCGAGTGTGACGGTGATCGCACTTGGAACCAACGACGCGGCAAGCTTCGGTCGCGACGGATGGACTCGCCACTGGAAGAGGGCGGTCGATCTCACTACTGGTCCCATCGTGTTCGTGACGGCGGCTGCGCGTCCTGGTGATCGTTGGGTCGACACAGTGACCGCCTACAACTCGGCGCTTCGCGACTGGTGTCCGAGCGAGCCTCGTTGCACGCTTGCATCCTGGGATCGAACCGAAGTGGCGAATGACCCTGCGTCATACGTCGATCATGTGCATCTGACGCAGGCAGCGGGAGAAATGCGGGCCGTGTTCATCTCGGTGGTCG
>JBDLRO010000006.1:0-3432 GCA_039800025.1 Actinomycetota bacterium
CGGGGAGTCCCAGCACCTGCTCGCCGAGGATGTTCCGCATGATTTCACTCGTGCCACCCTCGATCGAGTTCGCTCGTGAACGAAGGAATGAATGTCGAACACCTCCGTCCGAGCCGTCGACGGAGAGATTCTCCGGGCGACGGAAGGTGAAGTCGAAATCGATCATGCCGTGAGGGCCGAGCAACTCGACGGCGAAACTCGTGACGTCCTTGTTGAAATCGGCGAGCATCAGCTTCGCGATCGATCCTTCGGGTCCCGGATTGCCGGCCTTGGCTGCCTCGGAAGCCCTCATATTGGTCAGCCGGAGCGTCTCGCTGCGGCACCACAGTTGCATCAGACGATCGCGGCTCGCAGCGGGTGAGGTCTGCGAGGCGCCTTCCTTCCAGATGCGCAATACCTCATCGATCGGACCTCGCCGACGAGCGGTTCCGCCACCCCCACCTCCAATTGCCGTGCGCTCGTTCATCAAGGTTGTCAGCGCCACTCGCCACCCTTCACCGACCTCGCCGATGCGATGTGCATCGGGAACTCGGGCGTCGGTCATGTAGACCTCGTTGAACTCTGCTTCACCGGTGATCTGACGGAGCGGTCTCACCTCGACTCCGGGGGAGCGCATGTCGAGAGCGAAGTAGGTCATGCCTTTGTGTTTGGGCTGATCGGGATCGGTGCGCGCCACCAACATGCCCCAATCACCGAGGTGGGCCAGCGTGTTCCAGACTTTTTGACCATTGACGACCCATTCGTCGCCGTCACGCACGGCGCGGGTGCCGAGACCCGCGAAGTCGCTGCCTGCGCCCGGTTCGCTGAACAACTGGCACCAACGCTCTTCGCCGGTGAACATCGGACGCAGGAAGCGCTTCTTCACTTCGTCCGATCCGTGCGTCACGATCGTGGGTCCAGCCAGTGCCATGAAGAACGTCGAGGGATCCTGTGGCTGGGCCCCAGCTGCCCGGAGGCGCTCTTCGACGAGCTTGTTCAATTCGGGTCGGACGCCCAGACCGCCGTGTCCGACAGGGAAGTGGACCCAGGCGAGTCCGGAGTCGTAACGGTGACCGCGGAACGTCACATTGTCCATCGACGTCGGATCGTGTTGGGCGAGCAGGTCATCGAGTGCCTGTTCAACTGCTGATCGTGCAGCATCCACCTGGCCAGTGGTTCGAGTCATCGTCATCGTCAAGCCCTTCATGTTCGTGGTCATGCTTCTGGTCGTATGCATGGACATGGCCGTGTCGAGGTTCAGGTTCGACTGGGTCGCCGTCCGTGGCAGAACTACTTGATCACCGTAGTCGGATCGACCCCAGGAAAATCACGTCCGCTTCCCTTGGAGTTCCTGGCGGACGGCCTCGTGCACGATCACACCTGATTCGACGTTCACAGCCCCCGCGAGTTCCGGGTGCTCGGCGACCGCAGCCGACCAACCCCGTCCCAGAGACCGCACATAGGGGAGGGTCGCTGCTGTCAGTGCAGCCGTCGATGTCCGAGGGACTGCCGCAGGCATGTTCGGGGTCGCCGACACTCGCACATGCCCCATCGAGCGGGCAGGTTCGGCATGCGTGGTCGACTGAACTCCTTCGACGCACCCTCCTTGATCGATGGCGATATCGACGATGACCGAGCCTTCGGGCATGAGCGACAACGTCCGTGCAGTGATGACCGTCGGAGCTCGATGCCCGGGCGAGAGAACCGCACCGATCATGATCTCGGCCGTCGGAGCGAGCTCGTCGATCACCCCAGGAGCGGATTTCACGGCACGGGCACCGTGCCCGCATAGTGCAGCGACCTCTTCGGCTCGAGCCAAGTCGAGATCCACGATGATCACCTCAGCCCCCATTCCGGCTGCGACCTGTGCGGCATGACGTCCGGAGACCCCTGCACCGATCACCACGAACGTCGACGGCTCGACGCCAGGTATGCCCCCGAGGAGCATGCCCCGTCCGCCGTTTCGCGCCTCGAGAAGTGACGCTGCGATTTGGGTCGCCAATCGTCCCGCTACTGCGCTCATGGGCGCGAGCAACGGGAGGTGCCTGTCCACTTCGACGGACTCATAGGCAATGGCGCGACAGCCGGATTCTTGGAGGGCACGCGCCACGGAGGGCGCGGCTGCGAGATGGAGGTACGTGAACAGCGTGTGATGCGCACGAAAGAGCTCGAACTCGGACTCCTGGGGCTCCTTCACATGGAGGAGCAGCGTTGCCTCATCGGCGATGGCAGCAGGTGTCGGAGCGATTCGTGCACCTGCGGAGGCGTACTCGCTGTCACGGAAACCAGATCCCGCTCCCGCACCAGTCTCGACGATCACCGTGCGCCCATCGGATACGAGAGCAGCCACACCGGCCGGTGTCATCGCCACTCTGCGTTCGTGCGGCTTGACCTCCTTGAGAACTCCGATGATCTGTGGCGAATCCCAGGTTTCGGACATGTTGGTACCACTTTCGCAGTCGGGAGCGGGTCGGTTGATGAGAACGTTGTGGATGACAACGGGTGAACGAAGATCGGTGGTCGAGGGTCAGTCGAGGTTGCCAGTGGTGAATCGCAACGCACCGCGTGAATGAACTCGATCCATGAAATCGGGAAGGTACGCGTCTTCGGGATGGGCTCGCACCATCTCGTCGAGAACCACCGCATCGTCGCCGACGAGAATGCGCCACGCTCCTTTGCGAACGCCGTCGAGAATGACAGCGGCGGCCTCTGCAGCCGTCATCGGAGCGTTGTCACGGAACGCCTCTCCTTGGGCTTGGATCCCGATACGAAGATCCTCATCGCTGGCTCCGCTGACATCGAGACCTGCTCGCGTCAGTCGTTCGCGAACCTGGGCGATCTGCTCTTCTGTCATCTCCTTCGGATCGCTACCGAGAAGTCGACGCGAGTTGATGGCAATCGAAGTCCCGATGTGGCCGGGCATGACGACGGAAGCCCGAAGATGGGGTGCGTTCATGCGAAAGTCCGTGATCAGAGCCTCTGTGAACCCTTTGACGGCGAACTTCGCCGCACTGTAGGCGGTATGAGGGATGTTCGGGCCGAGGGATGCCCAGAAGCCGTTCACTGAACTCGTGTTGATCACGTGTCCGGCGGGAGAGGCCAGAAGAAGGGGCATGAAAGCTCGGGTGTTGAAGTAGACGCCGTTCCAACAGACGGAGAACGTCTTGTCCCACTCGGCTCGATCCGCGTCGACGATGCTTCCGCCGCCACCGATGCCGGCGTTGTTGAACAGCAAGTTGACATGAGGGCGCCAGCGTGCAACCGCATCGCGGAAGGCGAGCACATGCTCTTCGTTGGAGACATCGGCCACGAAAGTGAGGAGGCGACTGGAGACAGCGGGATCGTCGGCCGCGCAGATCTCGGCTGTTTCGGAGAGGTTGTCCTCCATGACGTCACAGGTTGCGACATCACATCCGTCGGCAAGCAATTGGCGTACGAGTTCGCGCCCCATGC
>JBDLRO010000007.1:0-5703 GCA_039800025.1 Actinomycetota bacterium
AAGGTCGTGTCCCTTGGTCACAGCTACCGGACCGACGTTCTCGAGATCAGACTCGCTTCACCCGCCTCGTATTCGGACTACCAGTCGGCTCTGCAGGCCCTGCTTGCATCCCTTCCGGAAATCGGTATCAAGAGTGACGACGTGAAAGGAATGTTGAGGTCGCTCGGACGAGGGATCTCACCGGGGATTCTCTTCGTCGATGCCGTTCCCGGTGGTGCTGGCCATGCGCATCGAATCCGACGAGATCTGGAAGAACTGATCTCTGCCGCCTACAGGAATGTCTCCGATTGCTCGTGCGGTCTCGATTCGTCGTGCTATGGCTGCTTGCGGTCGTACGCGAACCAGAGAGTTCAAGACCGTTTGACTCGACAAGGTGCACTCTTGGTTCTTCAGCAGTTCGTTCCCTCGTGAACCGTTCCACTCCTCGAGATCGAGAGCTTGCTCTCGACCACCTCCAACGAGTGATCAAACGGCTCGCTGGTCCGGGTGCCGAACCTCGCGACGATCAAATCGATGCCGTGGAGGCGGTGATCCACGATCGTTCGCGAGTTTTGGTGGTTCAAGCGACGGGCTGGGGGAAGTCGGCCGTCTACTGGGCGGCCACGTCAGCTCTTCGGTCCCTCGGTCTCGGACCCACCCTGGTGGTCTCTCCCCTTCTTGCCCTCATGCGCAACCAAGTCGAGGCTGCAACGAAGGCAGGCCTGGTGGCTGCAACGATCAACAGTTCGAACCTCGACGACTGGGACGAGATCTACTCGGGGCTGAGGGCGAATCGATTCGATGTCTTGTTGATATCCCCTGAACGCCTCGGTAACGAACGGTTCGCGGCTCAACTCGACGACCTGCTCTCGCGAGTCGGGTTGGTGGTGATCGACGAGGCGCACTGCATCAGCGACTGGGGCTTCGACTTTCGACCCGACTACCAACGCCTCGCCCGCACACTCCTGTCGACCCCACAGGCCTCAGTCCTTGCCACGACGGCCACAGCGAACAAGCGAGTCACCAGCGATGTCGAACAGCAGATGGGATCCGGAACGGTGACGTTCCGAGGCACCTTGGCCCGCACCTCGCTGAGTCTGGCCGTCGTACCCGACCTCGAACCCCTCCAGAGATATGCGTGGGTGGGTCATGCTCTGGCCGACATGCCCGGGTCAGGCATCATCTACGTGCTGACCGTTGCCGAGGCCGAAAAGTTGGCCGGCTTTCTCTCGTCGGTCGGTTACAAGTGCCGCGCCTACACCGGCCAACTCTCCAACGACGAGCGCCAACGGATCGAAGAGCAGTTGCTTACCAACGAGATCAAAGCGGTCGTGGCCACCAGTGCTCTCGGTATGGGATACGACAAGCCCGATCTCGGTTTCTGTCTGCATGTCGGATCACCATCGTCACCCGTCGCCTATTACCAACAGGTCGGTCGTGCTGGACGAGGCATCGACCATGCGGTCGCTGTTCTCCTTCCTTCGGAAGCCGACGAGCGGATCTGGGACTTCTTCGCCACGGCATCGATTCCCCGCGAGGAGGATGCCGAAAAGGTGCTCGCCCTTCTCGACGAGGAACCAATGGGTCTCCTCGAGATCGAGGGCGCCAGCGGAATTCGACGGGGACGACTCGAAGCCCTTCTGAAGATCCTCGCGGTCGAGGGAGTCCTCACGAAGAACGGATCGAAATGGGCCACCACGGGCGAGCCATACGTTCACGACACTGCGAAGTGGGAGGCCCTCGGACAGGCTCGCGCCGAGGAAGCCGACCTCATGCGACGCTTCGCTGGCGGACAAGGGTGCCTCATGGAGTTCCTACAGCGTGCTCTGGACGATCCTGATCCTGGGCCCTGTGGGAAATGTTCGGTGTGCACGGGTGTCAAGCCGGGGCCGGGGGTCGAACCCGACCCCAAGTGGTTGCACCTGGCGCGTGACTTCTCCCGAGGGATCGATGCGGTGATCGAGCCGCGCAAGCAGTGGCCGCCGAAGACTCACAAAGGAAAGATCGTCGGCCTTCTCGAGGGGCGGGCGGTCGCATTCGCCGACGATCCAGCTTGGAGCGAAAGCTTGCGTCGCATGCGGCAGCTCGGATTCACGTCGATCCCCTCGGAGTTGTTGGACGGAGCGATCGAAACACTCAAGCGGTGGTCACAGGTGTGGCCGGATCGCCCCACGTGGGTGATGCCGGCTCCGGCTCACGGCGTGCACGCCGAGGCTAACCGGATCGTGGCCGAGCACGTGGCTCGCATCGGTCGCCGTCCGATGGTCGAACCGTTCGACTGGCTCGGAGGTTCGACACCAGAGGACTCGGCGAGTGGGCCGGTGGTCGAACACCTCGACGCCGCGATCACGTGGCGTGACGGCGTGACCCTGCCAGAGGGACCGGTGCTTCTCTGTTCAGCGACCTTTCGCACCAAGTGGACGAGTGCCGTCGTCGCTCGATTGTTGGCCGAACGAGGGGCCGGACCCGTCATGCCGTTGGCGATCCACCAAGTGCCCTGACTTACTACTCGTCGAAGCTGTCGTCAGCCCCCACCGAGCAAAACCAGGCGCCGAGGATGCTTCGGTAGCGATCGACCGTCTCCCACACCGATCGCATCGCCGTCTCGAATTCGGCGTGGATCATCCATTCGGCCACCAGATCGGCCTCGGCGATCACCGCGCCCTCTTTCCAGAGCACCTTCACGTACGCCGCACTCGCATTGATGGAGTTCAACTCCTCCATCAATCCAGCCGTCGGCTCCACGTCGGTGGCCAACACGCTGAACACCTGCACACTCAACCGTTCGGCGTGCGTGTACAGACGAACCCAGAGTTGGTGACCCTCGGGCGACAGGACCGAGTAGTCGCCCTCCTCGTCGGGGCTGATCGCCTCCACCTGTAGCACGCGCTTCAGGAGCTCTTCGAGGTTCTGTCGGGCCGGTGTGATGCGGTCGAGCGGCATCAATAGAGCCGTGTAACCGTCGGACTGAACACCGAGTGGTGCAGGGATCGATTCGGGAAATATCAGGCTCACGTCGTCGGCCTCGACGGCCTGGAGAAGCATGGCCAGACGGTCGGGGTTGATGAGGATCGGCAACGTGTCGCCGCACGAGCGAGACAGCGACACCTCCACCCGGGTGGTGGAAGCGACATGCCCCGATGCTTCCATCAGGAGACGTCCACCACGGACGGCGATCCAGGCGATGGGGCGCTCCTCGCAATGCGACGAGTACGTCTCCATAGCCACCATGTGACAGGCCTCGATCAACGCACGCGCCGACACCCCGGCTCGAAGTCCGCTCAGGCGTCGCCGCCGGTCGAACCAGCCCGGAAAAGTTCCAAGCGGGGCGTCGACGGTGATCGACATCCCTTCCCGTTCGAGAGTCTGTCGCCGGCGTCCGGCCTCCTCGGTCAGGACGAGAGTGGCGTCCTCGGGGTCACAGCTGCGGAAGAGGCGTGAGTGCACGATCACGTCGAGGGGCTGCGACCGGTCGTAATCGCCCAGCGGGGCCGGCCCCGAGATATCGTTGATGGCCATCTGCGCTCCGTCGGTGACGACCCAGGTGCGCTTGGCACCCTCCAGCCGCAGGAGAAAGTGGCCTTTGGGCTCGGATTCTGACTCACCGAGGCTGAGGTGCATCCACCGCTGGGCATCGCGCCATTCCTCGCGGCTGATGGCGACGCGGATCGACTTCTTCGACGAGTAGGGTCGCTCCCCTTCGAACTTGGACTGCAAACGTGCGTCGTTACGCCAGTACTTCATTCCCCTTGTGACCTCGTTGCCGTGATGGCTGCCCCGGATATGGAGAGCGGACCCTACTGTCGGATATCCGACCCAGCAAGACGATTGAAAACAGTGTGCGTAAGACCCGGAGCACAGTGTGCCACCACCCGTCGCTACTCTCCCCCGTCATGCGCCGAGACGACAACACCTGCCCACATGGCGATCAACCCCGCGTGTGCCCAACATGTCGGGACATCACCAAGGCGACGAATCGCTTTCTCTTTCACAAGTGTTCACACGGAAATTCCCCAGAGAAATGCTCGACATGCTCTGAGGAGTGCAGCACGGGAAGCCCACACGAGGGATTCCTCGGTCGACCACAATGTCCGGAATGTCGAGAGTTCGTGGTCGAGAGTGGCTCGTGCGCCCGCTGCCTCAGGCGACAGGCCCGGAGAACAACGAGGGCAAACCCCGATAGCGCCATTCACCCTGATTAGCCACTACCGGGACTCTGCAGAAGCTTCGAGATGCTGACTCTCCGTTGACCGTTCCTCTGGGGCTTGCCGGCCACGGCCCATGCCCGCTCCATCGGCCCGTTGAAGACGATCGCACAGCGACCATTTAGATCGATCTTCACGACAACCAGGATCTCGGCTTTCGAGCCGGCATTCGACAGGGCGATCGAATTTCGAGTTGTCGTCTTGATCTCGACGGGGACTCCTTCCGGGGTCGTGGCGTCGAAACCCTCGTTCGAGGGTGGCATCAGCGTGAGGTCCAACTGATCGCGGGCGAAGATCTCGCCCAACGAACCTACGAGGTGCCCATCAGGAGACACCGGCCGGTCGAGACGCTCAGATAGCTCGGCACACGCAGTGAAGATCCTTCGAATCAGCTCTTCACTCGACTCCATAGGATCAGACCTTAGGCACTCCAGCCAAGACTCGGCCGTACCCCAGCCATTACTTCCAAAGCCCGCCCGGCAAACCCTTGATGATCGGGACGAAGACGCGATGGAATTTCAGGTGATGCTCGCTCAACCATGTGATCAGCGAGTCGGTGTCGTCATCGAGAGGACTGCCGGGAGTGGAGATGCTGATGCGGCAAGCTCGACGACCTTCGAGTTCGTCCCAGAACAGCGGCTCTCCAAGACCGGCCTCGATCTCTGACCGCTGTTCCTGCAGCGCGGAAAAGATCCGCGTGTTCTTCTCGCCATCGCCGACATCGATGTACACCTCACAACGCAAGGTCCCATCGGACGCGAAAACGGCGGCAATCCCCAAGCCCCTCACGAAGTTCAAGTTCAACCAGTTCTGCACCTGTGGCTTGCGAACATTTGTGAGGCCCTGGTGATCCTGGCGCAAGTACTCCAAGTAGCGATTCCAGAACGAGAGTTGGGCACTTCGAAGAGCACTCAACTCAGCGTCACCTGATCCGCCTCCACGTTGAGCACGCACCTGAGCGATCCAATCGCTCGGTTGAGCAACGATTTCAAAATCCGGTGCGGGGTCACTGTCACCGATGACCACCACACGAAGGCGGACTCCGAAATAGCGGACATCGCCCGTCGACGAGTCGTTCAGGAAGTCGAGTGCATCCCGATGCTCGTCGCGGAACGACGGCGATACCCAGACAATGGTGCCTGCTTTGGTCCCTGCCGCGTAGGTGAGTAACTGGCCGAGGTGACGATGGTCGGTTTGTTCGAGCTGGTTCTCGACGATGATCTTCACACCGTTGGTGATGTCGCGTCCGAAGAGATCCAAAGAGAACGGCCCGACCGGATGTTCGGCGCTCTCGAGCTCGATGTCGATGCCGAGCACCTCTCCCAGGTAGTCAGCGTTGTCCAGGAGCCAGGGGGTGAAATGCCGAGCCTCGTCGGGCCACACATCCCGAGGGTTGAGGAACTCGAGTTTGCCGAGGGTTCGTTCGGTCACCGGTTGGCGTTCACTGCCGGTGTGCCGGAACAGGCCGGGGCCGACCTGCTCCACACGCTGGTCGTTGTTCTGGATGGCCAGATAGAGC
>JBDLRO010000008.1:0-8413 GCA_039800025.1 Actinomycetota bacterium
GACCGGATCACCCGGCTGTACCTCACCCATGACGTATCTTCGAAGAGTGCTGGTTTGGATGGATCTCGAAATGACAGGGCTCGACCCGGACAAGGACGTCATCGTCGAGATCGCCACTGTGATCACCGATGACGACTTGCAGGTCGTCGCTGAAGGTCCCGATCTCGTCATTCATCACTCGGACGAAGTCCTCGCTGTGATGGATCCATTCGTCGTCGACATGCACACGAAGTCGGGCCTTCTCACCTCCATCAAGGATTCGACGCTGTCTCTCGAGGACGCGGGTCGCCAGACTCTCGACTTCATCAAACTGCACATACCCCAGGCTCAGTCCGTGCCGTTGTGCGGAAACTCGATCGGCACCGACAGGCGGTTTCTCGCTCGCTACCTGCCCGACATCGAGAAGTACCTCCACTATCGATCCGTCGATGTCAGTTCGATCAAGGAACTCGTGCGGCGTTGGTACGCCGGCACGGAGAACGTGCGTCCGTTCAAAGTCGGAAAGCACCGCGCTCTCGACGACGTCCTCGAGAGCATCGAGGAACTGCGCTTCTATCGCGACAACGTCTTCGTTCCGAAGGCGGTGCGTGCCGCGGAATCGAATGACGACACTCCTGGCGATCTGATCGACGGCGGTTGAACGAACCGGCCCTGAATGGGCTTCGTCACACAGTGACAACTACCCTCGAACCGTGACCGACCAGTCCGTGACCCCTGCGGTCCCTCGCCCCCCGAAGCAAGAACAGCTGCCTGCGAGCGACGACATCGCCGACATCGCCCCTGGAGTTCTCCGAGCCCAGTTGCCGATCTCGATGCCAGGCCTCGGTCACGTCAACATGTACGTCCTCGAGGACGAGCGCGGTGTCACCGTCGTCGATCCGGGGTTGCCCGACAAGCGCAACTACGAGATGGTCAAGAAGCGGCTCGCCCAGATCGGCGTCCCGTTGAAACGCGTCCACTCGGTCGTGGTCACCCACAGTCATCCCGACCATTACGGCGGTGCGTATTGGCTGCATGCCGACACGGGTTGCGACATCATCACCCACGAACGCTTCCGCGTCTTCTGGGATCCGACCGAACCCGATGATCACGATCTCGATGTCGAAACTTCGAACGAGGCCGATGATTCGTCGATGGACGACGACGGATCGTCGAGAGGCGCAAAGACTTCTGTGCGGCGAATGCCGTGGGAGCCAACCCCCTGGGGTGGACCGGGAATCGAGTTCTCGCGGCGTCGGAAGATGCGCATCGCCCTCAATCGTCGAATTCCACGGCTGATGCGGATGCCTCGCCCAACTGTGCGGCTCGTCGATGCTCAGCGCATCACGTTCGCACGCCGCGAGTGGGTCGCTGTTCACACACCTGGTCACACCGAGGACCACCTCTGCTTGTTCGATCCGGAACACGGGTTGATGCTGTGCGGCGACCACGTTCTGCCGACGATCACCCCGCACATCAGCGGATTGATGCGAGCTCGGGATCCGCTCAAGCTGTTCTTCGAATCCCTGGACAAGGTCGCATCATTCGGATCTCAGGTGAAGATCGCCCTTCCCGCCCACGGCGACATCTTCCACGACCTCGCCGGTCGAGCGAACGACATCAAGGACCATCACGTCGGACGACTCGACAAGTTGCGCCAGGCTGCCGAGGAACTCGACCGTCCGGCATCGGTGATGGAGATGTCCACATTCCTCTTCGCCCCCCGATCCCTCGGCGGGATGGCCGACAGCGAGACGTTCGCTCATCTCGAGCACCTCAGACTGACCGGTGAGATGACACGCACCGACGTCGACGGTTGCTTCGAGTACTCGCTGACGGACGACTGACTTCACCCGAATGGTCGAGGACATGACTCACACAGACTTCCACTCGAATTCACGTCGACAGCGACCACACGTCCTGTTCATCACACTCGACCAATTCCGCGGTGATGCACTGTCCTGCGCCGGTCACTTCCTGGTCGAAACGCCCCATCTCGACGAACTCGCCCGGTCGGGCGTGAGGTTCGCTCGTCACTACACCCAAGCAACACCGTGCGCACCTGGTCGCGCGGGTCTTTACACCGGCATGTACCAGATGAATCACCGTGTCGTCGCAAACGGAACTCCGCTCGACCGCCGATTCGACAATGTGGCTCTGCTCGCGAACAGATCCGGATGCACGAGTGTGCTGTTCGGATACACGGACCAGGGAATCGACCCGCGTGTGGCGACCGGACCCGATGATCCCCGGCTGTCGACCTACGAAGAGCTCCTGCCCGGATTCGAATGGGAGTTGAACCTGTCCGGCGACCATGGTCCCTGGGTCGAGCATCTGCGCGATCTCGGATACGACGAGTCGGGCGGCCATCTGCACCTGCTGTCGACCGAACACACGCGGCCCGCCGAGCACGGAGTGTCGGCATTCACCACCGATCGCATCATCGACTGGATGCGCTCGCATCAGGATGATGACGCTCCGTGGTTCGTTCACGCCAGTTACCTGCGACCACACCCTCCCTACAGCGCGCCTGGATCGTTCCACGCGAAGTACGCACCGGAGCGAACGGGTGACGCCATCTCGCCGGTTGCAGATCGCCATCCGTTCCACGATCTGCTTCTTCAGCTCGACGCTGTGGCAGCACCGAGTGATCCCGAATCTCTTGCGCATCTTCGCAGCCAATACTTCGGTCTCATTTCTGCGGTGGACGCCGAATTGGGTCGATTGTGGGAGGCTTTGCGCGACCTCGACCTGTGGGACGACACGATCATCATCGTGACGGCAGATCACGGTGAGCAATTGGGAGATCACGGCCTGCGCGAGAAAGTCGGCTGGTTCGAAGAGAGTCATCACATCCCGTTGATCTGGCGCGACCCTCGACATTGCGCCGCACACGGAACCGTCATCGACGAGTTCACCGAGAGCGTGGATGTCATGCCCACGCTCGCCGAGTCCTGGTCGCAGCCCGTACCCCGACAGTGCAATGGCTATCCCCTGACGCCGTTCCTGAACGGGACTCAACCACCGCAGTGGCGAACAGCTGCGTCCTGGGAGTTCGACTGGAGGTACGCGCTCATCCCTCACCTCGTCGAGGACTGGCCGTGGAATCGCGCACTCGATGAGAACCATCTCGCCGTCCACCGCACGCGGGACACCGCCTACGTTCAATTCGGAGACGGGAGTTCGCTCTGCTTCGATCTCGAAGCCGATCCGACATGGCGCACCCTCGTTCAGGATCCGACGCGAATTCTCGACATGGCTCAGCGGATGCTCGTTTGGAGAAGCCGCAACACAGACAGAACGCACACGGATTTGCTGTTGCGAAACGGCGGCGTCGGCACGTGGCCCGACGACTTGTCGTGGTAGAACTCGGGTGACGTGTCGGTCGCTCTCGCGAGTCGTCGAACAGGAGGAAACATGTCGAATCCCGCCCGCCATGAACGCCAGGTGATGTGCGATGTCTTCCAGGAATTCGGTCCGGATGCACCCACACTGTGCGAAGGATGGAATGCGCGAGACCTCGCAGCCCATCTGATCGTGCGTGAAACTCGGCCAGACGCAGCAATCGGTATCCTCGTCAAGAAGGCCGAGCCGTATTCGGAAAAGGTGCGCCGATCGGTGGCGGACAAGCAGTGGTCGGACCTGATCGACACCATTCGAAAGGGCCCGCCGAAGGTCTCTCCGATGCGTCTGTCAGCGGTGGACCGTGTTGCGAACACTCTCGAATTCTTCGTTCACGTCGAAGACGTTCGACGAGCGCAGCCAACCTGGTCTCCGCGCGAACTCGCACCCGAAGTCGACGCCCAATTGCGGGCCATGTTGCAGCGCGGCGCGAAACTCCTCGCAAGAAAGTCGCCATGTGGTCTGGAGCTCGAGATCACGAATGGAAGCGATTCACCAACACACATCACTGCCAAGAAGGGCGACCCGTCAGTGACACTTCGCGGCTCGGCTGCCGAGATCGTCCTCTTCCTCTACGGGCGCCAGGCCCATTCCAAAGTCGAGCTCTCCGGACCCGAGGATCGAGTTGCAGCAGTTCGCAGTGCCAAGTTCGGCGTGTGACGGCGAACAGTCGCTCATATGCGTGACATCGACCAGCTGATCGCGGAATTGTCCGTCGACGAAAAGGCGCTCCTTACGACAGGAGCGTCGATGTGGACGACACATGGCATCGAACGGGTCGACATACCGTCGGTCACCGTGACGGACGGGCCCGCAGGTGCACGCGGTCCGACACTGCCGGGCATCGGACCTCAAGTGCCCACACTGTGCATTCCGTGCGGATCCGCCCTCGGAGCAACCTTCGATGTCGATCTGCTGAACGAAATCGGTGACGCCCTCGGTCATCAGACCCGAACACGCGGTGCGCGAGTTCTCCTCGCACCGACGGTGAATCTGCACCGATCTCCCCTGTCCGGCCGCAACTTCGAGTGCTACTCCGAAGATCCGCTGCTCTCGGGCCGGCTCGCAGCCGCCTTCATTCGAGGTGTGCAGTCCCACGGTGTCGCAACAACGGTCAAGCATCTCGTGGGCAACGAGACCGAGTTCGAGCGAATGACGATCGACACGATCATCGACGAGCGGACATTGCGCGAGGTCTATTTGCTGCCATTCGAGCTTGCTGTACGCGAAGGGCACTCACTCGGCATCATGACGTCCTACAACAGAGTGAACGGCGCCTACTGCACCGAATCCCGCTGGCTCCTCGAGGACATCGTCCGCAGGGAATGGGGGTTCGAGGGCTTCTTCGTCACCGACTGGTTCGCTGGCGCCACCACTGAGATCGCTGCCCGTGCCGGCCTCGACCTCGAGATGCCGGCACCTCCGCGCGCGTACGGAAAGTTTTTTGCGGATGCAGTGAAGGATGGTCGAGTCGACGAGTCCGATCTCGATCGCGCGGTCAGGACGCTTCTGCGCACCTACGACCGTCTCGGTGCACTCGACGATGGTCCCACTCCATCTCTCCCAGTCGATCTCCCCGAACATCGCGATCTCGCGCGACGGGCAGCAGCGAGTTCGATCGTGCTGCTCCGCAACGAACCCATCAACGGCGCGCCGCTTCTTCCGTTGAAGTCGTCCGAGTTGAAACGCGTCGCCGTCATCGGACCGAATGCGGAGAGAGCGCGCATCATGGGCGGCGGATCCGCAGAGGTGCGTCCGCACCACCGCACACCGATTCTGTCGACACTCGTCTCTCGCCTCGGTGAGTCGGTCGAAGTCCGACACGAAAGCGGCGGATCGATCGACAAGACGACGCCGATGATCGACCCGAATGATGTCGTGACCGACACCGGATCTCCAGGATTCTTCGTTCGAGTCTTCGACGGTGCTCCGGGGAGCGGAGTCGAGCTCACATCGTTCGAGCGACCGGATGGTCGATTGCTCCTTGCCGGGCGCACCGAGCCCGGCGTTCCGACGTCTGGATTCCATTTCACCGCCGACGGTCTGGTGTCGGTCTCGCATTCGGGCGACTACACCATCTCTCTCGTCCAAGTGAGTCCCTGCACGTTGTCGGTCGACGGACAGCTCGTGATCGACGGAGTCGGTTCTGCGCCTGCTCGAGGCGAGGCCTTCTTCGGAATGGGCAGCGAGGAGATCACGGCAGTCGTCCGCCTCGAAGCCGATCGTCCGCATCGATTCGTCCTCGAATGCGATGCGGCGAACAAGCAGTGGGTTCACGGAGCCCAGATCGGACTCGCTCCTGTCGAATACGGCGACCCCATCGAACGAGCCGTCGAACTCGCTCGCACCAGCGACGTCGCCGTCGTCGTCGTGGGCACCACGAACGACTGGGAGAGCGAGGGGCACAATCGCCGGACGCTCGATCTCCCCGGGCGACAGGACGAATTGATCCGCAAAGTCGCAGCCGCGAATCCGCGCACAGTGGTTCTCGTCAATTCGGGGGCACCAGTGTCGATGGACTGGGTCGAGGACGTTCCTGCAGCAATGCAGATCTGGTTCGGCGGTCAGGAGATGGGCAGCGCTGTCGCCGATGTCCTTCTCGGCGACCAGGATCCAGGAGGTCGTCTGCCGACGACGATTCCCGAGCGCATCGAACACACTCCTGCATTCGGGAACTTTCCCGGTGAACACGGGCAGATCCGCTATGGCGAAGGCCTGCTGATCGGCCATCGCTGGTACGAGGCGCGACATCTGCCGGTTCGCTTTCCGTTCGGTCACGGATTGTCGTACGCGTCGTTCGACATCGGGGCGCCGCACCTCGATCGGCTCGAGATCACGACGAATGGAACCGTCGACGCCACCCAATCGCTCTCCATCACCGTTCCCGTGACGAACACGAGCGACCGAGCGGGTTCACACGTCATCCAGATCTATGTCTCGCCCGTGTCGCCGATCGTGCATCGCCCTCCCCAGGAACTGAAAGCGTTCGCCAAGGTGCACCTCGATGCAGGACAGACGACGAACGTTGCACTTCGGCTCGACCCTCGCGATTTCGCGTATTGGAATCCAGGCGACAGCTATCGGATCGCACTGCAACCCCAAGTCACCGGAGAGCGGTCGATGCGGGAACTCTCCGAGACGGGCCGTTGGGTCATCGATCCTGGTCTCTACGACATTCGTATTGCGTCCTCGTCGGCCAGGATCGATCACATCGTGACGGTGACGATCCACCAGCCGTGACCGGCACTGTTCGCAACAGTGTCGATCGCAGGTTCCAAGAACTTCTTCGAGACCCGATCTCAACGATCGATGCGCAACGTCCACACGGGCGTGGCATCCGTTCTGACGGGGAGCACGATCTCGTTCCCGTTTCGAACGAGTGGTGTGTCGTGACCGAGAAGATGCACGTCGCCTGACGGCAGATCATCGATGACGATCGAGCGCTCATCGGGTCGACCGCACACCATTGCGTACACAGCTCCGTCACGACCGCGGGTGAGACGGACGTCGATGCCGTCCCGGGTCGTGAGCCGGGACGTTTCGAAGGGTCGACTTCCGTAGATCGCAGCACCGTTGACGTCGAGCCATTGACCCATGGCCAGGATTCTCAGTTGCTGAGCCCAAGGAACCTCGCCACCCGGCATCGCACCGAAGTTGAGCAGCAGGTTGCCGCCGTCAGCAACGATGTTCACGAACATGCGGATCAGGTCGTCGATGGGCATGTACGTGTGCTCGCCCTCGGCCTCCGCGTAGCCGAAACTCGTTCCGATGCCGCGACAGACTTCGAACATCTTCGATGTGTCATCGGATTCAGTCGTGTATTCGGGCGTGCGAAAGTCCGCGTGCGCTGTTCCTCCCATCACACCGAGAACGTCGAAGCGGTCGTTCACCACACCGTCAGGATTGCCGTTGTAGAAGTCGGCCATCACCGCTGCCGCACCCGGACCAAAGCCGGGGTACCCGATGTCGTTCCACAGCACATCGGGCTGATACCGAGCGATCAACTCTCGCCAATGTGTGTCCGCGTACTCGTGATACACGTCGTCTTGGGGGATGGCGGCGAACAGCGAACGCCAATTGGAGATGCCGAGACCCTGGAAAGTCCAGTCGATGCCACCCGAGTAGTAGACGCCGAAGCGCAGTCCGGCGCCTCGTGCAGCCTGCGCGCATTCGCCGACGAGGTCGCGTGTACTCGACCAGGCTTCTCCCCGATGCGGGTTGGGCGTATCCGACGGCCACATCAGGACTCCGTCATGATGCTTCGTGACCGCGACGCAGTAGCGAGCACCCGACCGCGCCATGAGATCCTGCCAACGTCGAGGATTCCATCCGCGTGCTGCATCGAAGAATCGATCCACGAACACCGAGTAGTCGCAGTCGCCCCAGACTCGAGCGTGGTGTTCTGCTGCCGGCGATCCTGGAATGTGAACCGAGTTCCAGTACCACTCGGCATAGGGCGTGTGGCTGAAGGCCTTCTCTTCACCCTCTTCACGCGCAAGAGTGAACGGGTCCTTCCCCACCGGCGCGAACGACGGCACCGAGCCGACCGTCCAATGTGAGAAAAGACCGAATTTCGCGTCCTGGAACCAGGATGGAACTCGATGCTGCGACAGTGACTCGTATGTTGCTTCGTACATCTCCACGACCCCCACCGTGTGATTCGATTCGTGCCCTCAGGTGTCCTGTGCGGACAGTCGTTCTTCGGTTCTGCGGACGATTGTCTCACGTTCCGCGGACGTGAGAGGACGAGCCGTGCGAACTCGTAACTCGAGATGCTCGTCGTCGTTCGAAAATCCAGCGGTCTCGATGTCGTCCACGAGGACCACACCCGTGAGATGCTGCGAGCCTGCCAGTTCACGGATCGTCTCGGCAGCCTTCACTGCGGCCTCGGCATTCTCCGTCTCGACCGGAATCTGAATCGAGAGTTTCGTCTCCGCCGGTTCCTGGCTGAGGTTGCGAACGGAGATGAGCGCAATGTGCGGAAGGTGAACCGTGCTGTATCCGTCGCGGATACGCGTCGAGACGAGTCCGA
>JBDLRO010000009.1:0-3611 GCA_039800025.1 Actinomycetota bacterium
CGAGCGGGCCGCTGGTTTCGGCGTGCTCGGACTCGACGACCTCATCTCCCTTCCACGTCTCGAGACACATCCCCTTGCAGCCAAATTGAGGTTGACCGAGGATTTGCCCCGCGGTCCTGGCGTCTACATGTTCGTTGACGGCCGCAATCGCGTGCTCTACGTCGGCAAGGCGACGAACCTGCGACAACGCGTACGAAGCTATTTCAGCACCTCGGAATCCCGACGCAAGGTGGGGTCGATGCTTCGCCAGGTCCAGTCGATCGCACACATTGCCACTCCCGATCCCTTGACTGCGAGCGTCTACGAGTCGCGCCTGATTCAACGACTGCTTCCTCAGTACAACCGCGCGGGCACAACGGTGGACAAGTACTGCTACGTACGCCTCACCCTCGACGAAGAATGGCCGCGCCTCGTCATCACGAAGAGCCCGTCGTCATCTCGTCAAGGCTTGTACATCGGTCCGCTGACGAGTCGCACAGCCGCTCGTCAGGTGATCGAGGCAATCGAGTCCGTCGTACCGCTCAGACGTTGCACTGCTCGACTCGGTCGCTCCTACGTGCCCCCACAGGATGCTCCTGTGTGTTCAGCGGCTCAACTCGGCGTCGCCAGATGTCCGTGTTCGGGAACCGCCGACCGCGACGAGTATCGAGGGATCCTTCACTTCGTCGTCGAAGCGTTGTCGAACTCGCCATCGTTGCTCTTCGAGCGTCTGTACGAGCGCATGGGCGGTCTTTCTGCTGCCCAGCGCTATGAAGAAGCGGCCTCGATGCGTGATCGAATCCAATCTCTCGAGACGGCCTTGTCGCGACAGCGCAAGATCGAGGAGTTCCGCCGAGCCGAACGGATCGAACTGCGCATCGGCGACGTCGAGTTCGACATCGAACAGGGTGCACTCGTCGCAACTCGATCCGCCGGACAACTGTTGTTCCCCTTGGTGGTCACAGCATCGGGAAAGTCGCCTGCGCAACTCGACATCGACGATGTCCTCAATGCTTCTCCCCCGGTTGTCGAATCGTCGATGCCACTGCCGAGATCTGCACTCGATGAAGTACTGAACATTTGGCGCTACTTCGAGGACAACGCGGACTCGGCGCGACTCCTCTCGTGCACGGGTAACTGGAGCACTCCATTGGCGCTCGTGCCCAATATGGGAACAGCCAGATTTCAGCGCGCTGCGTGAAGGCCTTCGACGTCGATCATCAGTCGCATCGTTCGACCAGCATCCTCCAACTCGGGGATGCTCAATGCAACCTCGACCGCAGCGACAGCGCCGGCATGAACGAGCGCTGCGACAGTCGGCCCTGATCCAGAGAGCCAACATCCAGAGGCCCCCGCACCTGCCATCTGGTCGAGCGCCAATCGACTCATTGGCACTTTCTCCAGCCGATGGTCTTGGTGAAGCCGATCTTCGACGCCAAGTTTGATCCGATCCCGATCATTCGAACCGAGAGCGAGGACCAGTTGGACGACTCGAGCCAGATTGAAGACGGCATCAGGACGCGAGACGGATCGAGGAAGAGTCGCGCGACTCTCCGATGTCGCAGTCTGCACATGAGGCACCCAGACGACGAGATGGGATTCGGAGACGAGGTGTGCGGCCAGAGGAACCGATGTCGACGTCACGTGTCCATCGGATTCGACACACGCCACCACGCCTCCGTACAAACTCGCCGCGGCATTGTCGGCGTGTCCCTCCATTTCCGCTGCGAGATCCAAAATGGCGCCGCTCTGTTCGGCGATGAAGTCTCCGAGTTCACCCCCGATCACACCTGCTCTCTCGGCGAGACCGAGCGCGATCGCCCCCACTCGCATCGCGCCGGAAAAGCCGAGTCCACGGCCCGAGGGAATGGAACTGCGCACCCACACTTCCGAATTTCCGCCGGCCGCACGGTAGGCGAGATTCGCCGGATGCCGGCCCTCGGCAATCGGATGCCGCGGACCCGGATCGCGTGCATCGAGAACGCCCAGTTCCGCGTGGACCGACACGGCCATTCCGAGCACGTCGAAACCTGGTCCGATGTTGGCGGACGAGCCAGGCACGCGGACTCTGAGTGATTCGGTTCGCGACATCTACGAACCGACGTCGACCAGAGCTTCTTGCGACACGCGCACCACTCCATCGAGAACTGCCCGAGCGCGACCCGAGTCGATACTCTCTCTCGCCTTCGCAATGCCCTCGTCGAGGTCTGTTGCGGAATCTGCAACCACCAGTCCGGCAGCTGCATTGAGGATCACGATATTGCGGTGCGCGCCGTGCTCTCCCGACAGTACGGAGCGGACGACATCGGCGTTGAAGGCGGGATCCCCTCCGACGAGCTCCTCCGAAATCGCCGGAGCGAGTCCGAGAGACACCGGATCGACCGTGAACGCCCTCACTCGTCCGCCTCGCAATTCGAGAACATGTGACTGTCCCGTCGTCGTCAACTCGTCGAGCCCTTGACCATGAACGACCCACGAGGACAGAGAGCCGTGCAACCTCAGGGATGCAAGCATGCGCTCGGCCACAGCAGGGTTGGCGACACCGATCAGCTGACGTCGAACTCGCCCGGGATTTGCCATCGGCCCGAGAAGGTTGAACACGGTCGGAACACCGATCTCTCGTCGGGCTGGGGCAGCGAACCGGAAGGCAGGGTGGTAGCGAGGTGCGAGACAGAAACCGAAACCGACCTGTTCAACGCATCGCTTGACGCCCTCAGGCGCGAGTTCGATCGCAACACCGAGTGCTTCGAGCACATCGGCCGTTCCACACTGCGACGAGGCCGCCCGTGCCCCGTGTTTGCACACGGGAACTCCGGCACCGGCGACGACGAGCGCAGCCATGGTGCTGACGTTGATCGAATGACTTCGATCGCCGCCGGTGCCCACGATGTCGATCGCTCGCTCGCGCAATGCCTCGTCGAGAGGAACCGTGGTGGCCGCTGCAAGAACTGCATCGAGGAGGCCGGAAATTTCCTCTGGAGTCTCTCCTTTGGCTCTCAGCGCCACCACGAACCCGATCAACTGCGCGGGTGTCGCATCACCGTTCAAGATGGTCGACATGGCTGCACGTGCGTGGCTCGCCGGAAGATCGACTCGATCGAGGAGCCCGGAAATCACTGCAGGCCATCCGCCGATCGACTCGAGTACGACTTCACTCGAATCCTCTGTCGCGGGCATTGAGACAGGATACCGACTCCAGTCGGGGTGCTTTCGAGCCCTTCGAGTCCCGTGACCCTGCTCTTGGCACCTCCGACGGTTCTTCATGCGACGACTGCTCGTCGACCGGGCGATCCACGCGGCGCGGGAGGTGACTTTGCCGAGTGGTGCGTCTAGGCGGTTCGACGACGCTGGCGGATGATCCGACGCCGTTCGCGTTCCGTGGTTCCGCCCCACACTCCAACCTTTTCCCGACTGGCCAGAGCATGTTCGAGACACGCCACGCGAACGTCGCAACCGAAGCAGATCTCTTTGGCTTCCCGGACCTGCTCGTCGGATTCGGGAAAGAAGATGTCCGGGTCCAGCCCGCGACATGCCCCCATCGAACGCCACCCGATGTCCATGTCCACACCCCTCGACCTGAGACGCCCCCGCGTCCCGCTCGTCCCCGGAGAGGATAGAAGCAGAACCGTCTC
>JBDLRO010000010.1:0-3896 GCA_039800025.1 Actinomycetota bacterium
GTCGGCAATGAAGCGGGATCACTCGACGCCAAGTCGCCTGGATCCTTTCCTTGGGGGAATCGCGCCACAGAAACCTGAACCTGATACTTCTGTTCCCATTCGTAGAACTTTTCAGCAGCTCCTTGGCCGGCGGCATCGGCGTCGAAGGCGAGGACGACACGGCTTGCGAAACGCTTGAGGACGCGCACGTGCTCCTCGGTCAGCGCAGTGCCGCAGGTTGCGACCGCACGCGGCACACCCGAACGATGAAATCCGATGACATCGGTGTAGCCCTCGCACACGACCACTTGATCGGCCTTCACGACATCGTTCTTCGCCCAGTTGAGTCCGTAGAGCGTCTTCGACTTCATGTAGATCTTCGTTTCCGGCGAGTTCTTGTACTTGGCAGGGTCGGTGCTGCCAGGGAGAACGCGGCCCCCGAACGCAACGGGCTCACCGACGTCGTTGAAGATCGGGAACATCACACGCCCCCGAAACGAATCCTGCATACGGCTGGCGCGATTTGTGAACGCCAGACCCACGTCCCGAAGAATTTCGGCAGAAAAGCCGACGGAAACCATGTGCCGGCTGAGAGCATCCCACTCATCGGGGGCGTATCCCAATCGGAACTGTCGTGCCACATCGCCTGCGAGTCCCCTCCCTCGTAGATAGTCACGAGCTGCCCGGGCATCTGGCGATATGAGGAGACGCTCGTGATACCACTCGACCGCTGCTTCCATCGCTGCGATCTGGGCCTTGCGACGCGAGCGATCCTTCCCCTCACCGCCGCTCGTGTAGGACAGGGAGATGTTCGCCCGAGACGCGAGTTTCTCCACTGATGCCACGAAGTCGATGTTTTCGATCTCCTGAACGAAATTGAAGACGTCACCGGCAACTTGACAGCCGAAGCACTTGTAACGACCCGTTTCCTCTCGCACGTTGAAGGACCCCGACTTCTCGGCGTGGAACGGACACAGGCCGACCCAGTTACGGCCGGTCTTGCGCAGCGCGACATACTGCTGAACGACCTCGACGATGGACGTCGCAGCGCGTACTCGCTCGATGTCCTCAGCGACGATGGCCATGCGGGAAGAGTAGTGCCGAGGTGGCTGCGGCGATCAGCGCTCTTGGAATGGGGGTTCTGCAGCCGATTTCGTCGAACTCGAAGGGTCTTCGAGTTCGATCGTTTCGTTCGCTCGTGCACGATCTGCACGAAGGGAGAACCCGATTGCCACGAACAAGACGATGCTGATGACGACGAGGGACAGCCACGTGGGAATGTGGTACCACTCGTGTAGGAGCATCTTGATGCCGACGAAAGCAAGGATGATGGCCAGTCCTTCTTTGAGATAGCTGAATCGAGCATGTGCATCTGCGAGAAGGAAGTAGAGCGCACGAAGACCAAGAATGGCGAATGCGTTCGATGAAAAGACGATGAACTGCTCTCTGCTCACAGCGAGGACGGCGGGGACGGAATCCACTGCGAAGAGGACATCGGTGAATTCGATCAATACGAGGACGGCGAACAGCGGTGTTGCCAGCAGACGCCCATCGACACGCGCGAAGAGCTTCTGACCCTCGAATTGGTGAGTGCTCGGGACGATACGGTCGATCAACCGCATGAAGCGGCTCGATGACGGGTCGATCTCGTCCTGACCCGTGAAGACGAGCTTGATCGCCGTGTACACCAAGAAGGCTCCGAAGAGATACAGAACCCACGAGAACTTTTCGATCAGAGCCACTCCGGCAAAAATGAAGATCGCTCTCAACGCGAGCGCTCCGAAGATTCCCCAGAAGAGAACTCGGTGCTGATACTTCGACGGAATCTTGAAGTAACTCAGAATCAAAGCCCAGACGAAGACGTTGTCGACACTCAGGCTCTTTTCGATGAGATAGCCGCTGACGTACTCTCCTGCTGCCCCAGCTCCGAAGGCCACCGCCATCACGCCCGTGAACGCGAGCCCGATCGAGATCCACACAGCACTTTCGATCGCTGCTTCCCGTGTGTGCACGTCATGGGCCCTGCGGTGGACGACGAGAATATCGAACATCAAGAGGGCGCCGATGAACCCGAGCAGCGCAATCCACGCCCAGCCCGGGACGTTCAAATCGACGAAATTCCCGGAGGATTCAGTCGTTGCGAGAATCACTGGACTGCTCGTTCCGAGGTGTCCGATCGATTGTTCATTTCGATTCGGACTTCTGGGAACCCGCAGCAGTCAAAATCGCCTGTGCCACGGAAAGTCGAGCAATCGGAACGCGATATGGCGAGCAACTCACATAGTCGAGTCCGACACGCTGAAGGAACTCGATCGACTCCGGATCACCGCCGTGCTCGCCGCAGACGCCGAGTTTGATCCCTGGCTTCGTTCTTCGACCCCGAGTCGCAGCGATCTGGACCAACTCGCCGACTCCGGTCTGATCGATCGTCTCGAATGGGTTCCGCTTCAACAGACCGTTCTCGAGGTAGGCAGGCATCATCCTGCTCTCGACATCGTCTCGACTGAAGCCGAATGTCAACTGAGTGAGATCGTTGGTTCCGAAACTGAAGAAGTCCGCTTCCTCGGCGAGTTCGTCCGCTCGCAGAGCAGCACGCGGGGTTTCGATCATCGTTCCGATCGAAACTTTGATCTTCGTTCTGTTCGCCGACTTCGAATTGGCGATTGCATCCGCGACTCCCTCGAGAACCCAACTCCGAGCGAGAGCCAACTCCTCACGAGTGACGGTGAGCGGAATCATCACCTCGACGATTGGCTTCCCCCCTCGCGCAACACGTTCAGCTGCTGCCTCCATCAAGGCTCGCACCTGCATCGCATAGAGACCCGGCTTGATCACTCCGAGACGAACGCCTCTGGTTCCGAGCATAGGGTTGAACTCGGACCACTCGCGAGCTGCGTCGAGAAGACTGCTTTCCTCTTCGGAGAGTCCACCGTCTCGTGCCTGCTTCGTCTCGAGTTCGTGCACATTGGGCAGGAATTCGTGGAGTGGCGGATCGAGCAGCCGTACCGTGACCGGGAGGCCGTCCATGGCCTTCAAGATCTCGACGAAATCCTGCTTTTGAACCTTTCGGAGTTCTTCGAGCGCTTCCTCCTCCTCACTCGCGGTCTGGGCGAGGATCATGCGTCGGACGACGGGAAGACGATCGGGCGCGAGGAACATGTGCTCTGTACGGCACAGACCGATGCCTTCAGCGCCCATCTTGCGAGCATTCGCCGCATCTTCTCCGGTGTCGGCATTGGCGCGCACGGCCATCTTGCCTTTTCTGATCTGATCCGCGCATTGGAGGATGATGTCGAATTCCTTCGGCGGTTTCGAGGCCGACAGTTTCACCTCGCCGAGAACCACCTCGCCACTCGTTCCGTCGAGGGAGATCACGTCCCCCTCCCGGACCACGACATCTCCGGCCGTGAACTGCCTTCCCTCGATCTTCACCGATTCGGCTCCGACGACGGCTGGAGTTCCCCATCCGCGAGCGACGACTGCCGCGTGACTCACGAGTCCACCCCGAACGGTGAGGATCCCCTGCGAGACCATCATGCCGTGTACGTCCTCCGGGCTCGTCTCGTTCCTGACCAGAATGACCTTTTCACCTCGATCAGCCGCGTCGGACGCTTCGTTCGCATCGAAGTAGACCTTGCCCACCGCTGCTCCGGGAGATGCCGCAAGGCCTTTGGCGATGACCTGCCTTTTGCCTGCCTGGAATTGCGGATGCAAGACCTGATCGAGATGTTCCGCCGAAACACGGCTCACGGCCTCGTCCCTGGTGATCTTCCAGACTCCGCGTGGGCCCTTCGTCCCCTTGGTCATGTCGACGGCCATACGAAGTGCCGCAGCACCAGTTCGCTTCCCCACTCGAGTCTGGAGCATCCACAACTTGCCCTGTTCGATGGTGAACTCCGTGTCGCACATGTCCTTGT
>JBDLRO010000011.1:0-7418 GCA_039800025.1 Actinomycetota bacterium
CCAGGAGTACACGCTTCGAGGAACTTGACGTTGTTCTGCGACAGGGCAAGGATCTGGTCGACCCACCACTGTTCGGATTCTTCGGACACCTCGACTCGAGTGACGCCATCATCGATCAGTCGTCGAAGGATGTACGACACATGTCGAGCCTGCTCTTCGAGCATGTGGGGATAGTTGACAGTGAATCCAGACTGAACGTTGCTGACGATGAAGCAGTTCGGGAAACCCCGACTGTGGAAGCCATGGAAGGTGCGAGCACCGTCGGACCAGTGCTCGGTCAAGGATCTGTCATCGACACCGTGGATTTCATAACCGGCGCGTCGCGTGTAGTCGGTTCCCACCTCGAAGCCTGTTGCATAGATCAGACAATCGATCTCGAACTCCTCGCCATTGGCAACGACAGATGTCTCGGTGATTCGCTCCACTCCCTGCCCATTCGTGTCGACGAGGTGCACGTTCGGACGATTGAAGGTCTGCAGGTATTCGTCGTGGAAGCACGGGCGTTTGCAGAACTGTCGGTACCACGGCTTGAGCGCGTCAGCTGTGCTCGGATCAGCCACGATGTTTTCGACTCGGTCACGAATCTGTTCCATCTTCTCAAAGTCTGCGAGTTCGAGATTGCGAGCCAAACCTTCAATCGACAGATCCGGGTTCGCCTCACGTCGAAGTCGGATCAACAGATTGCCAATGATGTCGGTCCAGCCGTCTTTGACGAGATCCTCCTCAGCAAAGCCACCGCTGACGAGCGCGTTGAAATTGTCCATCCGCTCCTTCTGCCAGCCAGGCTTCAGATTCGCGACCCAATCGGGATCCGTTGGCCTGTTGTTGCGCACATCGATCGACGATGGTGTGCGCTGAAAGACATGGAGCTCCTTCGCGCTCGCACCGAGGTGAGGGACGCACTGCACAGCTGTCGCACCCGTCCCGATGATTCCGACTCTCTTGTCGCGAAGTTTCGTCAATCCACCGTCGGATGAGCCTCCCGTGTAGTCGTAGTCCCAGCGGCTCGTGTGGAATGTGTGACCGCGGAACGTTTCGACTCCGTCGATCCCCGGCAACTTCGGACGATGAAGCGGCCCGTTCGCCATGACGACGAACCTCGCCATGATCGTGTCGTCACGATTCGTGTGGATGGCCCATCGACGCTGATCTTCGTGCCAGCGCAACTCTGTGACCTCTGTCTGCAAGCAGGCATTGCGATACAGATCGAAGTGTCGCGCTATGGCTTGGCTGTGGGCCAGGATCTCAGGGGCACTCGAGTATTTCTGAGTCGGGATGTAGCCGATCTCTTCGAGAAGTGGAAGATAGATGTAGGACTCGACATCGCACGCAGCCCCCGGATAGCGGTTCCAATACCAGGTTCCACCAAAGTCACCGCCCTTTTCGATCATGCGGATGTCCTGGAGGCCTGCTTGTCTCAAACGGGCACCTGCGAGCAGACCTCCGAATCCCCCGCCGATCACCGCGATTTCGACTTCGTCGTTCAGCGGCGCACGTGTGATCGGTGAGACATAGGGATCATCGAGATAATGCGCGTAGTCGCCGGCAATCTCGATGTACTGGTCGTTTCCGGCATCACGCAGCCGCTTGTCGCGCTCGAGTCGATACTTCTCACGCAGCGCCTCTGCATCGAAGCTCGCTGACTTCGTTTCGTCCGTTTTCCCCATGACCCTTCCCCAGTTCTTCCTCTACAACTCGTCTCGAGCCTGCACGACTCGATGACCCGAATGATGCCTTGTCGTGCTCAGTCCAAGATTTCAGCGGACGAGATCCAAGGCGTCGTGTTCGAGCGCCTGATATCCGTGTTGTGTCGCCATCATCACGAAAAGATCATCTCCCCGCTCCGTACGCGCCGCCATCGACGTTGCGAGAACCGTGATGATCAGACCCCACAGCGAACCGAATGTGTAGTCCCGCCAGCAATCCTCATCGGAGTACGTCACTCCTGCAGATCTCAGTTTCGTGAGATACGACTGGACGAGTTCGCGCTCGACTTCCCGGCGACGCTCCGGGGTGAAACTCCCGGCGATCATGTAGGCAACATCGACCATTCCCAGACCTTCGTTCGCAGTCTGCCAGTCGACGATGACGAGCGGCGGTGCCTCCGGAGTTCGGGCGAACAAGAAATTGTCCGGCCGGAAGTCGTAGTGGGCAACGGTCAACGGAGTTCCTGTTCCCTCGGCCCAGCGAGCGACATGGCCATTGAAGGTGCCGATGAGTTCTCGGATCGGGTCATCGAGCCGGGACCCGAGTCGTTCGAGAAATGCGGGCAACAACATCGAATAGATCATCTGCAGACGTTGCGACCGCTCCGCCACTGTCGTCACCTGCGCAGCCGATTCAGCCAGAGTCGGGTCTCCCCACCGTGGAGCATGCAGCAGAACGGCTTGATCGATTGCGAGCTCGGCCTCATCGAGCGTGAGCCCGACGAATTGATCGCCCTGCTGCGATCCCGAGAGGTCCTCCATGATCAAGCAGAACTGTTCCGACGGAAGGTCGAGCGCTGCGTAGTAGCACTTGGGTGCTCGCACCTTCACCGTGGGAGCGATGCGACTGTAGAAGTTCCATTCAGTGACATACGCACCGCCGGCGAAACCTGTCGAACGTGCCGTCGGATCCTGCGACGGGAACTTCCCCATGATCGTCGCCGGGCGCCCGACTGGATCGTCCCATGTCAAAGTGAAGCGAGCATTGCAGCCGGTCTGGCCCGTTCCCACGAAGCCGTCGAACCGACAGCCCACCACCGATGCCGACCCTGCAATGTCGGATCCTTTCAGAACGGTGTTCATCCACGCTGCATCGATGGTCGTCGGGTCGCTGCGAATGTCGGCGGAATCATTCGTGTCATTCATGAACCAAAAGTAGACCGCGTAGGGACGCCGCCAAGACTCGACGCAACGAGGAAAATCATCGATCACAGGAAGCACGGGTTCGCTCAGGGCTCGTAGGCTCCCCGGTCTAACGAACCGACCGAAAGGCACGACATGGATCCGGGACAGAACCGCAGCCTCGCGATCGGCATCCAACTGCCCGAAGTCGAACGAGTCGTCGACTGGTCGGAATATCTCTCGATGGCCCGGTTCGCCGATCACTCGCAATTCGATTCGCTCTGGATCGGAGACCATCTGCTGTATCGCGGGGATGGCAGGCCCGAGCGCGGTCCACAGGAAGCATGGACTCTCCTCTCCGCACTCGCAGCAGTCACTGATCGCATAGCTCTTGGTCCCCTCGTGGCTTGCGTCGGCTTTCACCCACCCGCCGTCATCGCCAAGATGTCGGCAACGATCTCGAACATCAGCAACGGACGTTTCATCCTCGGACTCGGCGCCGGATGGAACAAACCGGAATTCGATGCCTTCGACATCCCATTCGATCGCCGAGCAAGCCGATTCGAGGAGTCACTGTCGATCATCACTGATCTCGTCACCGGCGAGCGGTGTTCCTTCGAGGGAGAGTTCCACTCGGTCGACGATGCCGTTCTTCTTCCACGCCCACTGCACTCGATTCCGATCATGGTCGGCTCGAATGGCGATCGAGTGTTGAGATCCTCCCTGTCGATCGCAGACTCATGGAACACCTGGTTCGACTGGTTCGGCAACGATGCGGATGGCTTTTCTCGGCTCAACGAACACGTGTCATCTCTCGTCGCCGAGTCCGGCCGCAATCCTGCAGAGGTTCGCCGTAGCGCATGCCTTCTCGTTCGTGTCGATGAATCCAGCAGCGAACGCCCAGACCCTGTTGGCGGACGCGCAATCACGCTCGGCGATCTCAGTTCCATTCTCCACGACATGCACGAAGCCGGAGCCGACGAAGTGATCATCGTCGCCGACCCGATCTCGGAGGCTTCGATGCGACGTCTCGACGACGCCATCTCCGAACATCGCTCACGTACACGCTGATTGGCTGCGATCGCGCCCGATCCATCTGCTTCGCTCAAGCTGGACGATGAAGTACGGCGCTGCGGATTTCGACGACGAGGCGATCACCGCGGTATGAGGCGTCTCCGTCGACGAGAAGCGAATAGCTCCCGAACTCGTCATCGCAATGGTCCCGAGCAGGTGGGAAGACGATGGTGACAGCGGGGTTGTCGGCGACATGACGGCGAGTCGTTTGACCCACACGCGAGCAATCGAGGTGACCCTCCCAAAGTTCGACTTGGACGGCGATGACATGAGCACCGGTCGTCGACGTCGAGATCACATAGGCGAACGGTCGTCCGAGAATGTGCTGTTCGATCGAATCCGGCCCAACGGGAACCGACATCTCCTCAACGTACGCTCTGCCCTACCAGGAGTCCCAGTTACGGGCCGGCACCGGCGCAGAGCGGCCCTGGCCCCCAACATTTTTAAAAGCCGACTTGTTTTGTCGGGATTAAGAGGTAGCCTTCAGGACATCGGTTTTGCCCAATGAACCGCCCATTTGTTCACGTCCACTCACAGAGGAGTAGCCATGACCGTCCGACTCGGAGACATCGCACCCGACTTCACCGTCGAGACAACCCAAGGAACGATCCATTTTCACGAGTGGCTCGGCGACTCGTGGGGAGTCTTGTTCAGCCACCCGAAGGACTTCACCCCCGTGTGCACCACCGAGCTGGGTTACGTCGCTCGCATCAAGCCCGAATTCGACAAGCGCAATGTGAAGGTGATCGGTCTGTCCGTCGACCCCGTCGACAGTCACCTGCGCTGGGAGGAAGACATCGCCGAGACTCAGGGAACCCGGGTCAACTTCCCCATGATCGGAGATCCGGATCGAACGGTCAGTGACCTCTACGACATGATTCACCCGAACGCGAACGACACACTGACCGTTCGCAGTGTCTTCGTCATCGGACCAGACAAGAAGGTGAAGTTGACCCTCACGTATCCTGCGTCGACGGGTCGCAACTTCGACGAGATCCTCCGCGTCATCGACTCCTTGCAATTGACGGCCGCCCACAAAGTAGCCACGCCTGCGAACTGGAAGGATGGCCAGGACGTGATCATCGGCTCGGCCGTCTCCGATGACCAGGCCAAGCAGCTGTTTCCTCAAGGTTGGAAGACGGTCAAGCCCTACCTTCGAGTGCTCCCCCAACCAGGTCGCTGACCGCGACGAAGAATCACTCCTGACATACGGCAGACTGGTTCCATGCCGACCACCGAGAAGTCTCCGAACTCCGGACAAGCGACGACTGCAGCGGGAGCCGCCGACGTCTACAAGATCTACGGCAAAGAAGACAGCGAGGTCAGGGCACTCGACGGGGTGACCGTCGAGTTCGCTCCTGGTCAGTTCACCGCGATCATGGGTCCGTCCGGCTCGGGAAAGAGCACGCTCATGCACTGTCTTGCCGGGCTCGATTCGCTCACATCCGGGTCGGTGACGGTTGGCGATGTCACACTCGCCGGCCTCGACGACAAGGAACTCACCAAGCTTCGACGCGAGAAGATCGGCTTCATCTTCCAGGCTTACAACTTGATCCCAACGCTGACCGCTCTCGAGAACATCACCCTTCCCATGGATCTTGGAAGCATCGAGTACGACAAGGCTTGGCTCGACACCGTGATCGACGCCATGGGTCTGCGCAATCGACTCGACCACCGCCCGAGCGAGCTCTCCGGTGGACAGCAGCAGCGAGTCGCCGTAGCACGCGCACTCGCAAGCCGACCCGACATCATTTTCGCCGATGAGCCAACCGGCAACCTCGACAGCCGCACGGGAGCGGAGATTCTTCGATTCATGCGAACAGCTGTCACCGACCTCGGTCAGACCATCGTGATGGTGACTCATGATCCCGTTGCGGCTGCCTACGCGGACAGAGTCGTGTTCCTCGCCGACGGCAAGATCGTGGACCAGATGGAAGCCCCGACCGCAGAACGCGTCCTCGACCGCATGAAGCGCCTCGGCAGCTGACTCGGAGATTTCGACATGGTCTCTCCCGTTCCGCGCCTGACTCTTCGAGGCGTGCTCGCCCGCAAGTTCAGGATTCTTCTCACAGTCCTCGCCGTCGTGTCAGGAGTTGCGTTCGTCTCAGGCGCGTTCGTTCTCACCGACGGTGTCAAGTCCTCGATCAACGGACTCTTCGACGAACTGCGAGGCGAGATCGATCTCGAGATTCGTTCCACCATCGCATTCGGCGATGAAGCCACGGCAACCAGGGATCCGGTCCCGACTTCGTTGCTGGCCGAACTCGCGAACATCCCCGGTGTTCGGACCGTCGAAGCCAACATCCTGCGCGAAGCGACGATCATCGATTCCGATGGCGATCCACTGCGCTCATCTGGGCCTTCATTCGGCATCGCTTGGGTCGGTCCCGACGGACTCGATGGACGAATCCTCCTCGAAGGAGTCGTCGCACAGGGTCCCGACGAGGTGACCATCGACAAGTCCTCGGCTCGGCGAGCCGGATACGCAATCGGAGACCGCGTCACCATCGTCGGTCCCACCGGCAAGGGTGAATTCTCTCTCGTCGGCCTGACCGGCACGAAGAGCACCTCTGGAGGTGGAGGAGCGAGCGTTTCAGCATTCGACCCCGAGACCGCAGACACATTCCTCGGAGCGAACGGATTCGCTGATTCGTTGTACATCGGACTCGCTGACGACGTCGACGAGAACGCCATCATCGACGAGGTTTCTGCAATTCTCCCAGCGGCTTACGAAGTGATTCCTGGCGAGCAATCGGCTGAGGAGACAGCCGGTGCGATCAACGACATCATCGACATCTTCGGTAACGTCCTTCTCGGTTTCGCTGCAGTGTCGTTGTTTGTCAGCGCATTCTTGATCTTCAACACGTTTGCGATCATCGTGAGTCAGAGAATGCGAGAGCTCGCCCTGCTGAGAGCCGTCGGTGCGAGTACTCGCCAGATTCGCTCGATGATCATCGGCGAGGCGCTCGTCATCGGCATCCTTGCCACTGCCCTCGGACTCCTCGCCGGGCTGGGCGTTGCATCGGCGATCACTGCGGTCTTCAATGCGTCGGGAGCTGCATTCCCGTCTGCGAATCTCGCCATTTCATTGCGGACTTTCCTCGTCTCACTCTTCATCGGTCTCGGTGTCACCATCGCTGCCGCAGCAGTACCTGCCATCCGTGCCGGACGAATTCCACCGGTTGCCGCAATGCGCCCCGAACTCGGATTTTCGGCTCTGCAACGAAACAAGCGACTCATTGTCGGAACTTCGACTCTCGCAGCAGGCCTCACGCTCCTTGCAGTCGGACTCTTCATCCAGCCAGGTGGAGCCGCTGGGACACTCTCGAGTTCGGGCGTCGGAGCGATTCTCCTGTTCCTCGGAATCGCCAGTCTCTCGACAACTGTGGCAGCACCGATCAGCAAGGCCATCAGCAATGTTCTGCCACTGCCATTCCGACCGATGACGCGCTCGGTACCTGGACGATTGGCGAGTCGAAATGCTCAGCGAACTCCAAGGCGCACAGCGTCGACCGC
>JBDLRO010000012.1:0-5200 GCA_039800025.1 Actinomycetota bacterium
CCAGGGTGTTTGCGGGTCGGCCAGTGAGGCACCGACTCAGCAACGGTTCGACCGATGGTGCCTTGGAATCCTTCGTAATCCTTCATCCCCTGCCAATCCTTCCCCGGACTCGAAACGAGAAATTGACAATACCTCTGCCACTTCCTACCCTCGCATCATGACCGAGACCGCACATCGAACGCAACATCATCCGCGACCGGTCGCGCTCGTCGCGAACGCCCACTTCTACGTCGGCCCTGAACTCGCTCGACACCTTGCAGCGCGTGGATTCGATCTCGTCCTCGGAGAGGCTGCACGTCCTCTCGTCGACGAACTCGAGGCTGCCGGCTCAGCCGTCCACGTCGTCGACGGCGTACGCGACCTCAGCAACGCCGATGCTCATCGACGACTCGTGGAGGGGGCAATGTCCACATTTGGACGTCTCGACTCAGCAGTCATGTTCTCGGGCGACATCGTCACCGGCCGATTCATCAACTCGACGATCGATGACCTTCACGCAGTCGTACGCGGCTGCCTCGAAGCCCCATATCACTTCATGAAGTCCGTCGTTCCGCCGATGGTCGACTCTGGACAGGGGCAAGTCCTCGTCATCACGAGCGCATCCGCGGCCCGACCGACCCCGGGAGCACCGCTGTATTCCGCGGCCCGTGCGGGTGCCTCGATGCTGGTGCGCAATGTCGCCGACGAAATTGCTCGAACCGGGGTGCAGGTGAACGCTGTCGGCACCAACTTCATGGACTTCCCCGCATTCCTGAAAGCATCGGGCGCGACTGATCCAGAAATACGCGCCAAGATCGAAGCTCAGGTGCCAATGCGCAGACTCGGAACCATGGAGGAGTTCGCTGCTTTCTGCATGGCCTTCCTCGACGGATCGAGTCGATTCACGACGGGCCAATTCGTTGCCTACGCAGGCGGCTGGGCGTAGGCACACGAAGGTGCCCGTTTCGTCTCGAATCAACTACGGTTCGTCGGCGAGATCACCATGGCTATAGCGACCGAACCTGCACAAACGATCGTCACCCTCGACCTCGAAGGTGTCCTGATACCCGAAGTCTGGATCGCCGTCGCCGAGGCGACGGGCATCGAGGCACTGAGGCGGACGACTCGGGACGAACCCGATTACGACGTACTGATGGGCCAGCGCCTGGCAATCCTTGCCGAGAACGATTTGTCGATGAGCCGAATCGAAACCGTGATCGCAGGGTTGTCCCCGCTACCGGGAGCACGCGACTTCCTCGATCGTCTGCGTGACATGACGCAGGTTCTGATTCTGTCGGACACGTTCGAGCAATTCGGTCGACCCTTCATGCGCCAATTGGGCATGCCGACTCTGCTGTGCCACAGGTTGATCGTCGACGACGATCGCATCGTCGACTACGAACTACGCCAAGCCGACCAGAAGCGCCATGCTGTCGAAGCGCTCCGCACGCTCAACTACCGCATACTCGCCGCTGGAGATTCCTACAACGACACAGCCATGTTGGGAGCGGCAGATGCAGGATTCCTCTTCCGTGCTCCCGACAACGTGATTCGCGAGTTCCCGAGTTTCCCAGCATTGACCGAGTACGAAGACCTGCTCGCTCACATCTCGAGATGGATCGAGCAATGATCACGGCGACGCCGGGAGATTCCCGACCTGGTTGACCGTCAGGATGAGCGACGGAATCGCCGGTCGAGTCGGAGATGTGACCGGAGGAACTGCGAGCAATTCCATGTTGTCCTGTGTGGAGGACCACCAGATCTCATACGAGTCACATGTCGGGTTGCATTCAACTGGGACGAACCAATTGATGACCGCAACTCGCTTGTCATTGTTGGATTCAGTCGTGAAGTCGGTATTGGTCCAATCGAGGTTCTGCCCGTTCTTTTTCAACCAGATCGAGATGTCCGCCCCTGTGCCACCCTGAGTCCTCCAGTACTGCGCAGAGAACTGGATGTTGAACACTCCAGATCCACTGAAGGTGATGGTCGGCCTTCCGGCTGAACCTGAACCTGAGACACAACCGAATGTTCGACCATCCGTGCCAGCGGTACCTGTGATCGTCACTCCAGTCGAACTTGGGAAATCCGTATTGTTGAAGCGGAAGGGGTACGCAGTGTTCGCGCTCGATGCCGGCTGGGTGCATGTGTCATAGAAAGACCCGAAGAGACCGAGACCGCCGGTGCCAGGAGGACCCGCGGGGCCCGTATCTCCAGTGTCTCCTTTGGGCCCCGCCGGACCGGTGGCACCGGTCGATCCGCGGGGTCCCTGCACGCCCTGGATTCCCTGTATTCCTTGGGCTCCTGGTTCGCCCTGCGCGCCAGCTCGGCCATCTTCACCTCGAGGACCAGCCGGACCGATCGGCCCGCAGGTCCCCTGCTCACCTTGAGGACCCGTCGCGCCGGCCGGACCCTGCGAACCAGTCGCACCAGCTGCACCTGGCTCACCCTGTTCGCCCTCAGATCCAGTCTCTCCCGGAATGATGCAGTTCTCTTCGATCAATTCGAGCAACTGCTCATCGGTCAGGCCCGTGCCGGCACCGAAATCAGCGTCGTCATCATCGAAGTCGCACCGAGGAAAAAAGAACGCGACGATTGCCAGGATCAATGCAAGAAGCCCGAGCGTGAACAAACGTCGATGAGCCTTGCGCGCTTCATCGACTTCCGTGTACTCCGGCTCGTCCTGTGTTGGGACTTCCACCTCTTGGCCAGGCTCTGACTCAAGTGATTCCGACAATTCTCGACCTACCGCGCTCGTACGACCCGGGCAACGTACCGAAATACCCGGTCTAAGTCACGGATCGGTCGACTTCCATGCCTCCACGGATCGTGAACTCACAGTTGGTCAAACTTCTTCCGGAAAATGGCAGGCGAGGCGTCGGTCGGAGCCGATCTCGTCCAAAGGCGGTTCTGTCGAGGCACACACATCTTGAGCCTTCCAGCACCGAGTCCGGAAGCGACATCCTGATGGAGGGTCGATCGGGGACGGAACCTCTCCCGACAGGATGATGCGCTTGTGATCCTTCGCTCGAACGGGGTCAGCGACAGGAACCGCCGACAACAGCGTCTTCGTGTATGGATGCCGAGGTGCGGCGTACAGCGATTCGGCGGGCCCACTTTCGACGATCTTGCCGAGGTACATCACGGCGACATCATCGGAGATACGGCGAACCACTGAGAGGTCATGAGCAATGAAGACGTAGGACAGTCCGAGTTCGGATTGCAGTCGGCGCATGAGGTTGAGAATCTGTGCCTGAATGGAGACGTCGAGCGCCGACACGGGTTCGTCGGCAACGACGATGTCCGGATCGAGCGCGAGAGCGCGAGCGATGCCGATGCGCTGGCGTTGGCCGCCGGAGAACTCGTGCGGGAAACGGTTGAAATGCTCCGGATTGAGACCCACGATCTCCATCAGTTCCTGCACTCGCGACTTCACGCCTTGGGCAGGCTCGATCCCTTGGAGGCGCATAGGTGTCGAGATGATGTGCCCCACACTGTGACGCGGATTCAGCGACGAGTACGGGTCCTGGAACACGATCTGCACACGTCGTCGCAAATTGCGCAGGCTCTTTCCGCGGATGCGTGTCACGTCTTCGCCATCGAGGAGGAGCGAACCTGAATCGGCTTCGAGAAGACGAGTCATCACACGTGCAAGAGTCGATTTCCCGCAACCGGATTCGCCGACGATGCCGAGCGTCGTTCCGCGTCGCAACTGGAACGACACGTCATCGACAGCTTGGACATGTCCGGTGGACCGTCCCAGCCAACGTGTGGACCCGGCAGGGAAGAACCTGGTCAGATTGTGACCCTCGAGCACGATGTCAGTACTCATCAGACGGACCCTTGCGCAGATGATGTGGAGAGCTCGATCTTGATCGCGTCAGTCAAATGGCACGCAGACTCCGAAGACGTACCGGCAACCGGACTCAGAACCGGAACATCCGACGAGCACTTTTCACCCATCGAAGCAGCGAACGCACAGCGCGGATGGAAGGCGCAACCTGATGGAGGTGAGATCATCGAGGGAGGCGTTCCCGAGATGGCGAACAGCTCGTTCTCCCCGGACTCGCTCAGGCTGAGGACTGACCGCAAAAGACCCCACGAATACGGATGGGCCGGATGATCGAAGAGTGAGTACACATCGGTCCGCTCGACGATCCGTCCTCCGTACATGACGAGTACGTCATCCGCGGTCTCTGCGACGACTCCGAGATCGTGCGTGATCAGAATGATCGACATCCCCTCGGAGCGTTGCAGTTCCATCATCAATTCGAGGATCTGGGCTTGCACCGTGACATCGAGAGCTGTCGTCGGCTCATCGGCGATCAGGATCCGTGGGTTGTTGACCAGGGCGATTGCGATCACGATGCGCTGGCGCATTCCACCGGAGAGTTGGTGCGGGAACTCGTCGATTCGCCGGGAGGGATTGGGAATGCCGACCTTGGTGAGCATGTCGAGGCTGACAGCTCGAGCTTCGCTCTTGGATGCTTTCGGGTGATGCGCAAGAAACGCCTCGGCGATCTGGTCGCCGATCGTGTAGTAAGGGTTGAGCGCAGACATCGGGTCCTGGAAGACCATTGCAACCTGGCTTCCCCGAACCTTGCGGACGTCCTCTTCCGACAGTGCCAACAGATCGATTCCACCGACGAAGATCTGCCCCGTCGTCGCTGCAGACGTCGCGGTGTTCAATCGCATGATCGAAGATGCAGTGACCGACTTTCCTGAGCCACTTTCACCGACGATGCCGAGCGTCGATCCCGCTCGGAGGTCGAACGACACGTTGCTCACGGCGCGCACGGCACCGTCTGGAGTGTCGAACACGACCGAGAGATCCTGTACGGACAAGACGATTTCACTCGTCGTCGCCGATGACGTCTCTTTCGAATTCACTTGACGCGCACCCGAGGATCGAGGACGCCGTACAGCACATCCACAACGACATTGGCCAGGACGATGAACACTGCCGACACCATTGTCGTCCCGACGAGGACGGGAAGATCGGAGTCGACCACTGCTCGGATCGTCAAACGTCCCATCCCGGGCAAGGAAAAGACGCTTTCGGTGATGATGGCACCCCCGAGCAGAGCGGCGAAGTCGAGCCCTGCAACGGTGACGATGGGAATCATCGTCGATCGCAAGACGTACTTGCGGAGAATGGTTCTCTGGCGGAGACCCTTTGCGAGACCGAGGCGGACGAAATCCTCGTTCATGGCTTCGAGCA
>JBDLRO010000013.1:0-4218 GCA_039800025.1 Actinomycetota bacterium
CGGATGTGGTGCGACCGCTCCGCAGTCGCTGTGCGAATTCGTGGCCGAGGCACATGACGGACTCGACGTCGATATCGCATTCGCTTTCGACGGTGACGGAGACAGAGTCATCGCAGTCGACGAGAACGGCAAGGTCGTCGATGGTGACCGCCTGATCGCCCTGTCCGCGCTCGAGAGGCTGGGGTCGGGCACGTTGGTCGGGGGAACTGTCGTCGTGACGGTGATGACCAATCTCGGGTTTCATCGGGCGATGCATGCTGCAGGAATCGATGTGGTCACGACGTCGGTCGGCGATCGCAGCGTTCTTCAGGAGATGGAGTCGAACGGCTACGTCATCGGCGGCGAGCAGAGCGGTCACATCATCCATCGAGATCTCGCCACGACCGGTGACGGTCTGCTGGCGGCGATCGTTCTCGCACGCATGGTTCGAAGAGAGCGAGCAGCCACAGGCCGTCCGTTCTCGGACATTGCCGCAGCGGTGATGACGAACGTCCCTCAGGTGCTGCGAGCGGTTCCAGTGACGACGAAGCCGGTCGATGTCGAAGCAGACCTTGCCGACAGTCTTGCGACCGCGCGTGAGCGATTGGGCGAAAGGGGTCGCATTCTCGTGCGAATGAGCGGAACCGAGCCCGTCGTGCGCGTCATGGTCGAGGCAGATGACGCCGACATGGCCGAAGAGACCGCGAGCGAGCTTGTTTCCGCGGTCGTTTCTCGCTGGGGTGGGCGGGAACCGGCACCCTGATATCGGTCGGTAGCCTGGCGTCATGTGCGGCATCGTCGCTTTGGTGAGTCGTCCTTCGACTCGCCTGGCACCCTCGTTCGAAGCCATCGTCGGCCTCCTCGACGATGCTGTCGAGGCTGGAGACGACTTCGAGTCGTCCGTGCGGATCCTTCACCGGGTGAACGACGAATTGAAGGGGGTTCCCGGACTTCGGACCCTCTTGACGACGCCACTACCCGAGACCATCGTCGATCGCCTCGACCGGATCCGCGCTCGAGTCGAAGCTGCCGACGCCCGACTCGAAGATGCCGAGATCGACCTCGAATCGATCGAGAAGCTCGCGCAGAGCATCATTGCGATGAGAGACGTCATCTGGTCGATCGGCCGTGACCGAATTCGAACCGCTGAAGCCGTGGGTGCGCTCGTAGCATCTTCCGGCCGACATGCAGAGCCTGCAGATGTGGCGCTCGGTGGCTACCTCTTGATCCAGCAGTCGTTGTCGGCGATCGACCGTCTCGAAGTACGTGGACGGGATTCAGCAGGAATCCACCTTTTCGTCTGGGATCACGGGCTCGACGAGAACGATCCCGACGTTCGCAAGGAGCTCGACGGAGAGCGCAGCGATCCTCTGTTCCAATCCGGTGCTGTTCGAATGGTCGACGGTGTGCTCTCCTTCGTCTACAAGGCAGCTGCGGAAATCGGCGAACTCGGTGACAATACGCGCGCCATTCGCCGAGCCATCGAGAGCGACACCCTCTTGCACCGTGCTTTGACCTCTCCACGTGCTCAGGTCTCTCTTCTCGGTCACACCCGATGGGCGAGCGTCGGCATCATCTCCGAGCCGAATGCCCACCCCGTCAACAGCGAACGTCTGCACGTTCAGCCAGTTGGAACGGAGTCGCACGATCCGTACGTGATCGCTGCACTCAATGGCGATGTCGACAATCATGAGGATCTTCGTCTCGAGTACTCGCTCGAATTCCCGGGTCAGATCACGACGGATGCAAAGGTCATTCCTGCGTTGATCGACATTCACGCTGCGCGAAGCGGAGATCTCGTCGAGGGATACAGGCGAAGTGTGTCCTCCTTCGAGGGTTCGGTGGCGATCGGGGCGATATCGAGTCGGAGGCCCGACCTTCTTCTCGTCTCGCTGCGGGGAAGCGGACAGGGTTTGTTCATCGGCCTCGCAGAGGACAGTTTCATCGTCGCAAGTGAGCCGTACGGGGTCGTCGAAGAGACTTCGACGTATCTGCGCATGGATGGAGAAGGGAGCAACGACGTTGCCGAGGCTCCCTCTGGACAGATCATCGTTCTCGACGGATCTCACGCTGGTGATCTGGCAGGTCTCCGCCGTCTCGCATTCGACGGACGTGAACTTCCCATCGACTCGACAGAGTTCGTCCGAGCCGAAGTCACGACTCGGGACATCGATCGCGGTGATGCACCCCATTTCCTGCTCAAGGAGATCTCAGAGGCTCCTGAGAGCTTCCGCAAGACGATCCGAGGCCGCATCGTCGAGCGCGACGGCCGGTTGCATGCCGAGGTCGGCGCGCGAGGACTGAACGACGACATCAGAGCAGGTCTCGCGAATGGCCGGCTGACCAAGATTCGCGTGATCGGACAAGGCACGGCAGCGGTCGCTGGTCGGAGTTGCGCGTCGATTCTCGAGGAGTTGAGCGATGGACGGCTCGATATCGATTCCTTGACCGCGACCGAACTGTCGGGCTTTCAATTGACTGCGGACATGAGCGACACCTTGGTGGTCGCGGTGAGTCAAAGTGGGACCACCACCGATACCAACAGGACAGTGGATCTCGTGAGGTCACGCGGAGCCAAGGTCGTCGCGATCGTCAACCGTCGGGGAAGCGATCTGTGCGACAAGGCCGACTCGGTGATCTTCACCAGTGACGGACGCGACGTCGAAATGAGCGTCGCGTCGACGAAGGCTTTCTACGCTCAAGTGGCCGCAGGTGTCCTGTTGGCGTGCGCCGTCAGTGAGGCAGCCGGTGTCGGCAGTTCCCAGCGCCGACACGAATTGTTGGCATCCATGCGCGACATTCCTGCGGCGATGCGGGAACTTCTCGCGACACGGCATGCGATCGGGGACATTGCTCGACGCCTTGCTCCATCGAAGAGGTATTGGGCCGTGGTCGGCAATGGCCCGAATTCGATCGCCGCACACGAGATACGAATCAAGTTGAGTGAACTGTGCTACAAGAGCATCTCGTGTGACATCACTGAGGACAAGAAGCACATCGATCTTTCGAGTGAGCCTCTCATCTTGGTGTGCGCAGCAGGACTGCGGGGCAGTACCGCCGACGATGTCGCGAAGGAAGTCGCGATCTATCGTGCCCACAAGGCCACTCCGATCGTGATCGCTCACGATGCAAGGCAACGATATTCCCATGCTGTCGCAGTACTGGAGGTCCCGGACATCGATCCATCACTGGCGTTCGTCATGAGTGCGATGGTCGGCCATGTCTTCGGGTACGAAGCTGCACGTGCGATCGATGACCTGGCGCTTCCGCTGCGAGAGGCTCGCGAGGTCGTCGAAAATGCCGTGACGCGCCACAGCAGTGCCGATGGAGTCCTGCGCGAGGTGCGCTCGGGCATCGTGACGCCCTGGGAGCGTTTCGGCGAGTCGTTGCGCTCGGGTCAGTTCGACGGGCACCTCGAGGCGAGTACCGCGCTACGGGTTGCTTCGATGATGCGCATTGTTGCGATGGAGAATTCCTCGGCAGCTGCGATCGAGCGTTTCCAGGCCGAGACGGGCAAGATCGGAACCCCGGCAGCCGTCCTCGACGATCTGACGGAGGCACTGACGAGGGGGATCGAGGAGTTGACGAGACCGATCGACGCCATCAAACACCAGGCCAAGACGGTGACCGTCGGCATCAGCCGAAGTGATGAAGGAGTCATGGACCGACATCTCGTGCGTGAGATCCTGGAAATCGGGGTCAGCCGTGATGTCCTCGGGTATCGCAGCTTGAAGGTTCTCGCAGCCCTCGATCCCGCTGTCGCCGAGGTTCTCGGGTTCACGCGCTATCGAATCGATGGTGAGCCGAAGTCCGGATCGGCGATGGTCACCGTCGTCGACCGAGGCGGAGTGTCGCTCGGATTGAAGAGTCGCGCCGAAGAGCCGACTGTCCTCGTGGGCACGAAGCGTCATGTCGCTGTCGAACACGAAGTCCTCGTCGCGCGAGGGCGTGCGGATGATCGTACGGTCATTCTCGTTCCTGAGGTCAAGAGCGGCCACTCCGTCGGCGTGACCTTGCTGCACGTTCGCTTCCACGACACCCTCGATCCTGCGATCATGCGTCCCGTTCTTCAGGAATACGACCGACGATACGAGAGACTCGTGGACTGGGTCCTCGAAACCGAGGGGGAAATGGACGACTCCCTGCTCGGACGTGTGTCCGTCGGTGATCTGCTCATCCTGCCGATCAGCGATGTCGCCAATCGTTGGCGCTCACCATCGTGAGTGACCCTGCGATGGC
>JBDLRO010000014.1:0-5142 GCA_039800025.1 Actinomycetota bacterium
GACACATCGGCTTGTCGGGCTCGGCCGCATTCCTCGTAGGCGCCTCGTACCAGTTCTCGCCTTATGTCCTCCCCTACATCTCTCGCACGTCTGCCCTCCTGATTCCCTGGAGCCTGCTGCCATGGCTGATCATGGTGTCTCTTCGATACACGAGGGACCTCAGGACCCGCGATCTTGCGCTCTTTGCGTTTCTGATCGCCTCGTCCGGCGGTCTGAATGCCACCGCCCTGATGATGATTGCTCCCGCCCCTGCGATCTGGATGATTCATCTGCATCGGGAAGGAACCGTCCCCCGACGACGTCTCGTGTCGGCGATCTGGCGTCTCGGACTCGTATCCATCCTGTCCAGCACGTGGTGGCTCGCTGGTCTCTACGTTCAGGGACGGTACGGGGCAGATGTCCTCGCGTACAGCGAAGCCTTGGTTTCGACCTCGGCGACATCGTCCGCACCCGAAGTGTTGCGCGGACTTGGGTATTGGTTGTTCTACGATCGCGGTCCAGTCGCACCTCTCACATCTGCATCCTGGCCCTATCAGGCATCTGTCGTGTCGATTGCGATCGGCGGTACGCTCATCGTCCTTGCATTGACGGGATTGCGTCGCATCACCGAGTGGCGAAAGCCGATCGCCACGATGCTTCTCGTCGGAGCTGTCCTCGCCATCGGAGCCCATCCGTTCACCGATTCGAATGCGCTCTTTCGGCTCCTAGCGGACAATCCCACCAGCGCAATCAGCCTTGCATTGCGGTCATCGACCCGTGCGGTGCCACTCGTCGTTCTGGCACTGGCACTCGGCATCGGAGGGTTCTGGAACGCTCGTCGGAACAGCACCAGCGCGACTCGCACCACGATTGCGTATTGCAGTCTCGTCCTATTGGTCCTCGGAAACTTTCCAGCTGCCCTGAACGGTGACATCGTCGATCGCGTGCTCACACGGCCCGAAGATCTTCCTCAGGCATGGACAGATGCCGCTGACTACCTCGACGAGCGATTCGATTCCGGGTACACCGGCTCAGTTCTTCTTCTTCCAGGAATCGAATCCGCCGCATATCGATGGGGATATCCCGTGGATCCCATCCTTCCCGGGATTTCTCGTAAACCTCTCCTGACGCGTGACTGGCTTCCACTCGGCTCGCCACCGCTCATGGATCTTCTGTACGCACTCGATGACTCGTTCCAGAATGGAACTGCGGACCCTGATTCGATCGCACCGATCGCCCGTCTACTCGGAGCCGACACGGTGATGTTCGTCAGCTCGCACCAGTACGAGCGTTTCGGAACCGTCACACCCTCTCGTGCTTTCGACGTTTTCGACCCCGTGCCTGCGGGGCTTTCGCTTCTTGCCGAGTTCGGAGACGTATCGGAGAATGTGGCACCAGTCCGCTCGGGCTCACCTGTTATGTGGTCCGAGGAAACTGCCGCACACCCTCCGATCGAGTTGCCCGAGATCACGCTTTTCGCGGTTGATGAAACACGGTCACAGGCGCGCCTTTTTCGCGAATTCGATCTCGTGGCAGGGGATGGAACTGGTCTGGTCGATCTTGCGGCTGGTTCCTTCTTGACTGGCGACGAACTGATGATCAGTGAAGCTTCGCTCGACGATGATTCGCTTTCTTCTTCGATTCGAAGCACGTCTGGGATCATCATCACCGACTCGAGCCGGAATCGGGCCCACCATTGGCGTGGAAGTCAAGATGTCTGGGGAGCAACCGAACCCCCAGTGGGAGTTCTTTCCGTTCGGGATGACTTCGACTCGCGTTTGCCCATCGATCCTGATGCATCTGAGGATTCCTCCACATTTGTCGAGAGATCTACGGTCGAGGCACTTGCCACTGCCTATGGCGCTGCGTTGAAGTATCACCCGGAGTTTCGTCCGCGAATGGCCGTGGACGGCGATCCTCAGACGGCTTGGAGAATCGGGCCTGACCGATCTGCGGTGGGTCACGTACTGACACTGAAGTCCGATGATTCTCTTTCGACTCTGCAGATCGTTCAGGCCGAATCTCCGAACACTGAAACATGGGTCGAACAGATCTCGATTCGGGTCGATTCCGCGGAGTGGAAGATCTACCGACTCGACGAATCGTCGCATTCCTCCCCTGGGCAGCGCATCGACCTCCCCGAATCAGGCATGACGATCGATATTCGCATCGATGAGACGACTCCTGTGATTGTCGGTTCGTCTCTCGGCATTGGATTCGCCGAGGTCCTCGATTCCACCTTCGTCGATTCGGAGGTCGTTCGCCTTCCGAGTCGTCTGAAGCCGGTCGAAGGCCTTCCCATTGCGTACTCATTGAACCGACTCCGCAGCGATCCTTTTGATCGTACTCGCCTGGACCCCGAGCGATCGATGATTCGAAGGCTGCCGATACCGATGTCGGTTGAGGATCTCGAAGCTGAGGTTCGACTCAGCCATCGAGCCGAGGACGAGACCGCAGCACGAGCTCTTGGGATCGAGAGCGGACGCGCCGAAGGAAGACTTCACGGAGGAGTTCGATGGTGGGGACCCGCGGCTTTCGATGACGACATCACGACGGCATGGCGCCCTCCCGTATCAGCGCTCGACTCCGCACATTTCGGAGCTCTCCAACGAGCCCTTGATGAGCCGATCCAGTGGATCGAGTTCGAGGAATCGTCGGTTTCTCCCTCGAGCCGGATCGGCCAGGTTCTCCTCATTCTCTACAAAGATGGACGTTCGATCGAAACGATCAGTCTCGAACTTTCAGAAGCGGATGGTACGAACGTTCACCGCTTCGAGTTGCCGTCGATCGAAGCCGACGCCGTCACCGTGACCGTTGTTGGAGTCGAATCCGAAGACGTCGTGGACGAGATCTCTGGTCGGATCATTCCGGCACCGATCTCGCTCTCAGAGATGAGATCGAACTCGTGGACGAACCAGCCACTTCCAGAGCGGTTCGACACAGGTTGCCGCACTGATCTCGTCTTCATCGATGGAGAACCCGTGCCTCTGCGCATACAAGGTTCCACGTCCTCCGCTCTTCGGGGTGAATCCGTGGACATCACCGTCTGCGGAGTTGTTCCACCCATCGTGCAGGATTCGCTGCTCACAGCAGTCCCCGGTTCAGAGACCGGATGGGATTTCGATCGCGTCCGTCTCGAGAGCGCCAGCCATAGCCGTCTTCACTCCGCACCCGCAGACCTCGCTGTGGACAGCAGTCGAACCCGGATCCGAACCCGAGTTCCCGAGTGCGACGATCCTTGTTGGATCGAGATGCCGTTCGGCTTCTCCGATGGATGGGAAGGATCCGCAGCAGGGACATCACTCGGTCCGCCAATCCGGTCTGCCGCTGGTCGAAGCCTCTGGCGGCTCGAGAATTCATCTGGTGGTGAATTCTCAGCGACATGGACACCGCAACGTTGGATGTGGATCGGCTCAGCCGTGTCGCTGACGACCCTTCTCGTGCTGGCTGCCCTCGCATTCCACGAGCGTCGGCGCTCTCGTCTCTCCCCACCCGTGGATGATTTGCCGCCAACTCGACAACGACGGCATACGAAGTTGGTCGGAGCCGCTTTCGGTCTCGCTTTCGGAGGCATTCTGGTCACCCCTCTTTGGGGTGTCGCAATTGCCGTCGCCATCCTTGTCTGCCCTCGTTCTCTCCTCGGGCGGCTGGCAATCATCTCAATTGGACTTGGATACCTTTTCGTCATTCTGCAGCAGATTCGGACCGGGGCAGACCCAGGATTCGGCTGGCCATCGGTCTTCGAAAAGGCCCACCGTCCGATGTTGGCGACCCTCGTTGTCTATGTGCTCTCGATACACATGATGCGACCCGATCCTTCCCGATCGCGCTGACTGATCCTCTTCGGTCAGGATCCCGACAACACGGATACCAGTGGTCAGAGCAACTAGATTCGTCCGGTGGCCACCAAAAAGATCAATCAGTGCTTGAGCGTCGTCATTCCGTGTTTCAATGAAGAACACACCGTTCGAGATCTCGTCGATCAAGTTCTCGCTTCACCTGTTGTGCAAGAAGTGATCGTCGTCGACGACGGCTCATCCGATGGTTCGAGGGCAGTCTTGGCAGCGATCTCGGATCCCCGAGTCAAGGTACTGGCCCACGAGAGAAATCATGGCAAGGGCGCCGCCTTGAGAAGTGGCTTCGCTCACGCGACGGCGGACTTCGTGATCGTGCAGGATGCCGATCTCGAATACGATCCGGCAGAGTATCCAGTACTCCTCGAACCACTTCTCGACGATCGGGCCGATGTGGTCTATGGGTCTCGCTTCCAGTCCGGTCGCCCCCATCGAGTCCTCTACTTCTGGCACAGCATGGGAAACCGATTCCTGACTCTGGTGTCGAACATGTTCACCGATCTCAATCTCACCGACATGGAGACCTGTTACAAGTGCTTCAAGCGGTCTGTCATACAACAGATCGACATCGAAGAGGATCGCTTCGGGTTCGAGCCAGAGATCACAGCGAAACTCGCGCGTGCGAAGGTAAGAATCTTCGAAGTTGGCATTTCCTACTCGGGACGCACATATGCCGAAGGCAAGAAGATCAACTGGCGCGATGGTTTTCGAGCCCTGTATTGCATCGTGCGCTATTCAGCGCTCGGACACGCAGTGAATGCGCGAATCGAAAAATTTGCCGCTGGCTGATTTCAGGGCTGCGACCGCTCTCGACCGAGACGTCGACTCAAACCCCATCGTGTCACGAGCGTCATCGATTCGACGATGATCTGTCGTGACATCTTCGATGTTCCTGCTGTCCTATCTACGAAAAGGATCGGTATTTCTTCGATTCTGTACCCTCGTCTGCACAAGCGAACGACCAGTTCTGTGAGGAACGCATATCCCTCAGCAGACGTCGTTTCGGGTCGGATCGAGCGCAATGCGCCGAGCCGATAGGCGCGAAATCCTGACGTACAGTCGCGCACGGGGACATTGAGGATCCAGCCCGTGTACCGATTCCCCCACCGGGAAAGCAGCCGTCGATGAATCGGCCAATTCTCCGTACCTCCACCAGCGACGTATCGGGATCCAATGACGGCATCGGCGCCCGCTGAAATCGCGCCGATCATCGATGGGATGACGAGCGGGTCATGGGACAAGTCCGAGTCCATGGTGACGACCACATCGGCTTCGTCGGCGGCTCCATCATCAGAACTGCGAGCATCTG
>JBDLRO010000015.1:0-8321 GCA_039800025.1 Actinomycetota bacterium
GCATCTGCGACTCGCTCTGCATGGCGTTCAGTTTCTCCATGTGCCGGGAGATGTGTACGTTTTCGACAACTCCTCGATGCGAAGCCGGATATCAACGCAGAAGAAAGACCTTTCCGTCATCGCATCTCGATTGTCCCTTCTCGATGGACGTCAGTCGATGCTCACCGAGTCCTTCAACGGCTCATTGCCGAACCTCGTCCGGCAGGCCTTGGCTCGCGATTTTCGTGAATGCCAGCGCTGGGCACGGTCGGCCAGGTTCGGCGAGCTCGAGCAAGAATGTCTCGAGCGAGCGATGAATTTGCATCCGGGTGGGCCATTCGAGCGCCGCTTCTCTGGATACGCGGTCTATGGAATAGTGAGGCGTATCCGCGTGAAGGCGGCCAAGCGCGTCCGCGGATTCTTCGCACGTCGTTCGACCGAATGAGTGATAGGTGTTTCGGTTGGTGGGGCTCGAATGGACACATATTCAGCGAGTCATCGACTCAGCAGTGAGGCTCAGCACGCTCATTGATTAGCCTGACGGCGTGACGCAAGTACGTCGTCCCAGTGTCTCGATCGATGTTCTCTCACCAGTCGACGTCGCCCAGATCTTCCAAAGTCTGGGCGAGTACATCGCGATTCACGAGCCGATACTCGATCAATACGGCACGCTGATCGATGCTCAGCTGATCTGGTGGAACAGCGGGTACGAGACGGTGCGCGTACAGCCGGTCGCTCATCTGTCCAGGATTTACGAAGCGTATTTCGAGCCTGAGATTGCGATCGAATACGCCAGCACGGCTTGGAGCTCAGGACGTGTCGTGCAGTTGTTCGAGTTCACTCCCGCCAAACGCAGCCAATATCGTCCGCCCGATCCGCAAGTCGTCATCTCGGTTCTCTGGGAGCGTGTTGGCAACTACCTCGTCGAAGTCGGGAGCGACCTGAGTGAGTTGCGTCAACTGGGTGCAAAATTGGCGGATCAACGCACGCTCGTCTTCGCAGCTGAACGTGACAAAGCCCTTCTGGCGGAGCGAGAACGTATTGCACGCAACCTCCACGACTCGGTCATTCAACAAATCTATGCATCGTCGCTTGCCTTGAATGCAGTTTCGAGTCGCCTCGAAGATCTCATCTCTGAGCCTGAGGACACTGCCACTCGGCTGAGGAAGATCGTCAAGCACATTGCGGACGATCTTTCTACATTGATCTCGACGATCCGTGACGAGATCTTCGACGTGCGCAAGGAACCTGAGGCGTCATTGCGACGTGAGTTGGAAGACGTGGTGTTGCCGATCATTGGGCCGTCTGCGATGGACTTCGACATGCACGTTCACATCGACGAGGTGAACGATGCCGAGGTCGTCGCTCACTTGCGGGCAGTGGTCAGAGAGGCAGTGTCGAATGCAGTCCGTCATTCGTCGGGATCGATCGTCAAAATTGCCGTTCACCGAACCTCCGAAGGCTGCCTGCACTTGGTGGTGGCTGATGACGGAGTGGGAATGTCATCAGGTATCACCCGATCGAGTGGATTGACCAATATCGATGAGCGAGCTCGCGCTCTTGGCGGAGTTGCGGAGATCCAGGCCAATTCCGAAGGTGGAACGTCGATTTCGTGGCGAGTTCCCGTTCCCGGGTGGTCGAGATGACAACTGTTGCCATCTGCGATGACCATGCGATGGTGCGCGACGCCCTTGCTGGAGTCATTGGTCTCTATCCCGACATGAATGTCGTTGGCGTCGCGGAATCGATCGCAACTCTCCATCACGTGATCGAGAAGACCCATCCCGACGTAGCCGTCATCGACATTCGTCTGGGCAATGAATCCGGGATCGATGCGGCTCGGGACATGCGATCACTGTCACCGGAGACGAAGGTAATCATGCTGACATCGTTCTCTGACGACGTTTACCTGGTGCAAGCTCACGACATGGGTGCCTGGGCCTTCGTTCTCAAGTCCGGCACGCCAGATGAACTGGTTGAGACTGTCCGTTCCGTAGCATCGGGAATCATGTTGATCGAAGATGCTGATGTGGACGCAGCTCGTGAGCGTCTGAAGCATCGCCCGTGAGCGACTCCCATGAAGGGAGTGACGGACCTTTCGAGCGAAGCCTCGGATTGGTACAAGTCACGACGAGTGGCGTCGCACTCATCATCGGCGCTGGGGTGTTCGTGCTGCTGGCGCCGGCAACCGAGCGAGCTGGTGGCCTCGTATGGGCTTCATTCGTGGTTGCCGCCGTTCTCTGTGCATTGAGTGCATTCAGCTACATGGAATTGTCGTCCATGTTTCCGAAGGCCGGCTCCGAGCATGAGTTCGCCCGGCAAGTATTTCCGCAAAGTGTGTCGTTCGTCGTCGGCTGGGCGATGGCTCTGGCGCTGATCGTCGCGACTGCAACGGTGTCCCTCGGATTCGCGAGATATCTCGGTGAATTCGTGGATATCGACGAACGGCTCGGGGCACTCGCAATCCTTGCTCTGGTCAGCGCAGTCGCACTGCGAGGAATGGGAGAAGCGTCGCGAGTCGTCCTGGGATTCGCTGTCATCGAAGTGGGTGGTCTGATCGCGGTCATAGTGATTGGTGTTCCGAGCATCGGCGATCACAGCTTGCTCGAAGGCAACGGAGCGAGCGGCATCATGTCGGGAGCGGCACTGATCTTCTTCGCCTACATCGGATTCGATGAAGTGATTTCGCTATCCGAAGAGACGCGCAATCCTCGACGGACTGTGCCTCGGGCATTGATCCTGGCTCTCGGGATCTCCACTTTGCTCTACACCGGAGTTGCGATTGCCGGCGTGAGCGTGCTCGGAGCAGACGAACTCGGTCGATCGCCTCGGCCGATGACGGAGATCTTTGCGGTTGGTTTCGGCGGAGCCAGCAGCGATGTGGTGACGATGGTTGCTCTGTTCTCGACGGCGTCGACAGTACTGCTCGCCATCACGGCGTCGTCACGCATCATGTACGGCATGGCGTCGACGGGCTACCTGCCGAGGAGTCTCGGTCGTGTTCACCGTCAGGTGGTGCCCCGCAATGCTCTCGGTGTTGCAATCGTTCTTGGCGGTTTGTTGATCCTCATCGAGGATCTCGATCTTCTGGCTTCTGCCACTGATGCGCTGATCTACGTGCTTTTCTTGGTGACCAACGTCGTCGTGATCGTTCTGCGAAAACAGCGGCCGAATGTCGAGCGACCGTTTCGGATTCGCGGAACCATCGGCTGGGTGCCGGTCGTGCCGATTCTTGCGATGATCGTGACGATCGTGCTCAGTTTTCAACTCGAGGGGGATGCTGTCCTTTTGGCACTCGGTTTACTCGTTGCCGGATTCGTCGCGCGTCAACTCGGTGGTCGCTGGTTCACGTCCGTCGACCAACACGTGTAATCGTGTTCGATCTCGACTTCGTCACGTTCGGCGGGGGACTGCGAAGGTACGAAGACGCAGCTCGGCGACTCGGGCGACAGGCCGTTCGCTCGGGTGCGTTTGCGAACGTATCCGCGTTGACGGACGAGGACATCGACCCGACGTTCCGCGCCCGGCACGCTTCGATCTTGCGCTCAGATACTCGCGGGTTCGGCTATTGGATCTGGAAGCCGTTCGTGATCTCTCAGGCTCTCGAAATTGGGCGATCCGACTTCCTTCTCTATGCCGATGCAGGGTGCACTCTGAATCTCGACAATTCGACAGCCGTCTCCCGACTCACGGACTATCTGGACTTCGCTGCAGAACATTCTGTGTGCTCGTTCGTCATGGATCACCAGCCCGAGTCGAAGTGGACCAAGCGTGACCTGCTGACTTTGTGTGGGATCTCTTCCAGTGATCGAGAGTCCGGCCAGCGCGTTGCTGGTGTAATTCTCCTCCGGCGGTGCGACATGACACGTGATCTCGTCGGTACTTGGAGCCGGATCGCCGAGATGGAGGGCTATCGCTTTCTCGATGATTCACCGTCGCATGAACCTGAGAACGAGGGTTTCATCGAGCACCGTCACGACCAGTCGATCCTGTCGTGCATTCTCAAGTCGGCGGGCCTGCCAGCAATCGCCGACGAGACCTATTTCGGCAGAGATTTGAATGATGCAGGACGCGACTTCCCTTTGTGGGTGACGAGGAAGGTTGCGTCTTCGGCACTGAGGTCCGTGGTGTCTCGACGGATCAGGTCCATCGCTCGCCTCTTACGACCAAGTCACCAGCCGAATTCGTGATAGTGATCGAACCATTCGCGACTTGCAGCCAGAATCTGATTCTCCGTCATCGACGGCAGATCGCTGTCGATCGATCCCACCACCTTGCGGGCAGTCATCGGATGCTTGCGCTCCCAGTACTGGACGAGGCGCAACATGTGACTGGCCTTGCCTTTACCGTGGCCGATAACGAGGACTTCCTCGGCTCCTTCGACAGCCTTCGCAATCTCGTCGTAGTAGGAGTCGTCGTGCAAGCCATGTTCGTGACTCAAGTGGTGGCGGGCCTGACGCATGTGGTGGTGACGGCCCTCGTGCTCTGGCGCCTTGACTTTTTCGGGCTTCGAGTTCTTGTCGAGGCCGGCTGTCCACACTCGGGCTTCGTTCTGAGTGATGGCGACAACGACGAATGCATCGGTGTGGTTCGACATGAACATCTCCTGTCTTCGGATTCGAGACCACTCTATGAGACCGGCTCGTAGCCTGGCGCGGTGATCGTCATCGATGCTCAGGGACTTTCGGCCTCTCGACCGCTGCGGCCTCTGTTCACAGACGTCTCATTGACCGTCAGTACGGGCGATCGCATCGGAGTGGTCGGGCTCAATGGATGTGGCAAAAGCACCTTGTTGCGGATGTTGGCTGGTCAATGGGAGCCTGAGTCCGGGGTCGTTCGGCGCGGTCGCGACGCTCGCGTCGGTTACCTGGATCAGGACCCGGTATTGCCGACCGGCACCGTGAGGCAGGCTGTCGTACGTGATGCAGCCTCTGCCTGGCAGGCAGAGGCGATGCTCGATCGGCTCGGTATGGGAGCGCTGTTGGATGCGCCAACCGACCAGCTGTCGGGAGGTCAACGTAAGCGGGTTGCCTTGGCAGCGGTTCTGATGGGCGAGTGGGACGGGTTGATTCTCGATGAGCCCACGAACCATCTGGATCTCGACGCCATTCAGTTCTTGGAAGAGTGGCTGAAGAATTACAGCGGTGCACTCGTGCTGGTCACCCACGACCGCCACGTCCTCGATGCTGTGACGACGAAGGTCTTGGAGATCGATGGTGGGCAGGGCTATCTGCACGTGCCATCGGGGTGGCACAACGGATCGGGGTACGCCGCCTATCTCGATGCGCGTAGCGAGCGCATCGCGCGTGTCGAAGTTGCAGAACAGGTGCGACGCAATCTCGCTCGTGCAGAATTGGCTTGGTTGCGCCGTGGAGCACCAGCACGCTCGACCAAGCCCAAGGCGCGGGTCGAGGCAGCCAAGGCCCTCATTGCCAAAGCACCGCCGGCACCGCAGCGAAGCGGTGACTTGGATCTGTCTGCTGCATCGACATCGACGACACGGCTCGGGTCGAAAGGCGTCGAACTCCACGGCGTCGGATTCGTTTGGCCGGATGGAACTCGAGTCCTCAGACCTTTCGATCACATGCTCGAACCAGGGGATCGCCTCGGCATCGTGGGGGCAAACGGAGTGGGCAAGAGCACACTTCTCGACCTGATCGCTCGACGTTTGACTCCGTTGGAAGGTTCGATCGACGTCGGGCGCACGGTGAAGATCGGCTACTACGACCAGCTCGGACGCGAGATGGACGCGTCGAAACGAGTACGTGATGCCGTTGCGGGTGACAAAGGGGCTCCATCTCTCGAAGACATCGATCTGATGCGGCGCTTCTGGTTCGACGGAGATGCCCAGTACGCGGAGATCTCGACGTTGTCGGGAGGGGAGCGACGGCGTTTGCAGTTGCTGTTGACGCTGGTGGAGCAACCCAATGTGCTGTTGCTGGACGAGCCGACGAACGACCTCGATCTCGATACGTTGCGAGCTCTCGAAGATTTCCTCGACGACTGGCCGGGGATCGTCGTCGTGGTCAGTCACGACCGAGCCTTTCTCGATCGTACGGTCATCGAGGTGCTGGCCATCGACGATGGTGGTCGTGCCAGTTTGGTGCGCGGCGGTGTCGATGGGTGGTTGGAGGCGCGTCGTCACTCGGTGATGTCTGCGCCGGAGCGGTTGAAGGCAACTCCTCCACCCCCGCGCGCCGATACGGTGAAACCGCTCCGGAGTCCGAGCACGATCATGCGCCTGCTCGGCCAGGCCACCAAGGCTCTCGCAGATGCGACGGCTGCACGCGATCGAGCGAGCGAGGCGCTGGTTGCTGCGGGATCCGATCACCATGCGCTGGCGGGTGCGAGCGAAGCACTCGCCAATGCGCAAATGGCGGTCGATCGAGCGGAGGAGGCGTGGTTGGAGCTCGCAGCAGAAGCCGAGAGCCGCGGAGTCGACCTGGAAGAGGAAAGAAGCCTGTGACATGTGAGTGGAGCAACGTCATCGAAGACCGCGCGATGTGAGTGACGATGCAACGTGAGTGATAGGCAGGAACGAGGAGGTGGTGTCGATGAACGATGATCTTCGTGCGGCGGTTGCAGCGATGCGACCCGTGGACTCGCTGGCCGTCCCACTCGGACCCGGTGCTCCTGGTGAGTTCCTGCATGCACTCGGTAACGACACGCCTGAAGATTTCTTCACCGACCTCGTCGTCTTCGGGGCATTGTTGCCCGATCTCTTCGCACTGTTCATGAGGCCCGGCGTGCACATGAAGAGCGGCTTTTTCGGACCTGCGGAGCGGTTTTTACGTGATGCTGGAGCCGATGTGGATTTCGTTCCCGCGGACTTTCGTCGTTTCGAGCCGACGCTCACTCATCTCAAGCCGCGTGTGCTGGCTCTCGCAGGCGCGATGCCCGTCGATGGACGCGTCTCGTTGTCCCTGCATGCGGGAGCTTTCACATCCGAGATCAAGAGTGTCATCAACGATCCAGAGCGGGTGTTGATCGTCGAGTGCAGTCCGCACTTTCCGCGGACCTACGGAATGGAAGACGGCTACTTGGAAGCGGGATACGCCCACTCGATCGACGTTCGCTCCATCGACCACTTGGTCATCTCCGATCGCAAACCGTTGCACCTTGCCGACGTCGAACCGACCGAGGCTGAAAGGGTCATTGCTGATCTCGCCGTGGGGTATGTGAGTGACGGATGCACACTGCAGACCGGCATCGGCGGTATTCCCACTCAAATCGCGGCCCGCCTCGCCGAGGGGTCTGGAGGCGACTACGGCGTCCATTCCGAGATGTTCACGACCGGATTGATGTGGCTGCAACGATCCGGCAAAGTGACCAACCGGAAGGGAACGCCATTCGACGGGTTTTCGGTGACGACATTCGCTGCTGGAGAACCAGAGCTGTACGAATGGTTGCACGAGAACAGAGACGTTCGTTTCTTGCCTGTCGGGGTGGTGAACTCACCCGAAGTGATCGCGGGAAACCGTCAGATGATCTCGATCAATGGTGCGATGGCTGTCGATCTGTCGGGACAAGTGATTGCCGACTCGGTGAACGGGCGACAGTTCTCCGGAATCGGAGGGCATGAAGATTTCGTCGCAGGCCCGGGATTGACGACGAGCGGTCGCAGTCTCATCTGTCTGCCGTCGACGAGTGTCGTGAATGGCAAAATGATCTCACGCATTCTCGGCCGCTTACCAGAAGGAAGCGTCGTGACGACGCCTCGTCATCAAGTCGATGTCATCATCACCGAGTTCGGTGCGGCTGAAATTGCAGGACTGTCGATCGCTGAACGTGCACGTGAGTTGGCCGGAATCAGCCATCCTCTCTTTCGTGATGAGTTGCTCGAGACCGCCAAGGAGTGGCCATCCGACTGAACTAGTCAGCGTCAAAGATGGTGTGGCATGTCGCGTGTGCAGTGCGTCCGTGCTCCTGAGCGAACAGCCATAATGGTTCGGCAGGTAAGTTACCCGTGAGATCAGAGCACGGGACGGATGTACCACTATCCTCGGTTGTGGAAAGTGCGTTCATCTCATCCTTCTGTCACGATCACCAGCACGCCACCTCAACGGAGAGGAATCATGCACGTCGATCAGGTTCAGTCGAACGGTCATCGGATCAGGGTGCTCGTCTGCGACGACCACCCGATCGTTCGAGACGCACTCGCAGCAGTTCTCGCGGGGAGTGAGCATCTCGATGTCGTTGGCTCGGTGTCCTCGTACGATGAAGCCCGCGATCTGGTGAGAACACGGCCGGTCGATGTTGCAGTTCTCGACATTCGTCTCGGGGGCAAGTCGGGTCTCGAACTCGGCAAGGTGATCGCGGAACAGCACCCAAGTTGTCGCGTG
>JBDLRO010000016.1:0-3067 GCA_039800025.1 Actinomycetota bacterium
ATGGCTTCGGGTGCAGACTCTGTCGGCTGCGCAGGAGTTTCCCGAACTGCGCGAGCGCATCGCGAGCGATCAACGGCAGGCGGCCGACGACATGGACGACCTGCTCGACGAGATTCGTCGCAAGAACGGGCTCGGTCCGTTCCCGGTCGCCATCGAGGCGATTCGATCTCATTTGCTCGGGTCGACGATCGGACTGGCTCTGGACGATCTCATCGGCGGAACACTGACCGATCAGGTGCAGTTCGACTACTGGCGGCACATGTTCGTGGTGTTCGGTCTGGCACGTCCCGACTGATCACGAGATCGTCACCGGTCGGACTGCTTCAATCGCCCAAGGGATTCCAGAAGATTCGGGCCGTCGCGCTCTCCATGTGGTCGGGATCGACAGGGATTCCCGCCCCGACCAGCAGGCGGTATCCGGCGGCCGGAGCCTGGACGAGCCAACCGGCCACCTCCGGTGAGAGCGATCCGGAAAGCACTGTGGCCAAGCGCATGCGTTCGAACAATTCGGCCCTCAACTCGGCCATGCGTTTGACCTGGCCGATCAACGTGCGGCGAAGGTCGGCGTTGTTGCGCGCCTGAGCCGTCAGTTCGAGGATCACGTTGCGGGTGTCGGGGTAGGCGGTCAGGGTGTCGAAACGACGACGGAACACACACACACACACACACTGGCCGATGCTCCGATGGGATCGTCGGATCCCAGTGAATCGACGAGTTCGATCACCCATTCGTACGACGCGTTGCTCAACTCGCCGTTCAGCACCTGGAGCAACAAATGTCGCTTCGATTTGAACCGGCGATAGAGCGTGGTCGACGAGACGTTGCTGTGACCGAGGATGTAGCAAACCGACAGATCGCCTGCTGCCGAGGCGAGTCAGGTGGAGGACTTCGACCAATCACGTGCCGGTGAGATGACCATCGACACCTTCCTCGAATCTCTGCAGACGATCCGGCAGAGCCAGATGCTCGCTGCCGTCGACCAGTCGGCCCCAGTGTCGCTCGAATCGCCGGGCGCTCAACTCGTCGATCAGCTGCAACTTGGATCGCCAGCGCTCGTACACGCTGCCGGTCGATGCGTACCGGGTGTTCGACACCGACTCGAGGGACAACTCCCGAAGCCCGTTCTCGATCACCAATCGATCAGCGGTGTCGAGAAGGTGCTCGGTCGTCGTGTCGAACCGAGATTGAGGGTGTCGCACGTCGTGGTCTCCCTCGAGACGAGGGCATCGATCGTCGGACGTTTCCAGGGCACGAGTACCAACGTCTCGCGTCCGGGGTGAATGGTGACGTCTTGTGTCGACGCGAGAGATGAGGCAGAGTTTGCCTATGCGTGCAGGGATTCGACGGGTGGTCACCTCGTTCGTGGCCGTCTCGTCACTTTCGTTCCTCGCCGGGGCCTGCGGTGGGAGTGGTCCGGATGCAGCCCCGGTCTCCACGGCGGCGGTTCCGACGAGCGACGCGAACGATCCCACCTCGGTCGGGACCTCCGATTCCCAGACCAGCACGACCACATCGCCGGAAGTCGACGAGGGGATCGATCTGACCGAACTGCCGGGTCGCGTCGTGTTCCAAGGAGTCGGGTGCGCTGGCGACTCGGAGTTCTCCGAGGCGCTCGAGGACTCCGCCGCCGAAGTCGGAGAGATCGGCAGTGTCGACGAAGCCATGGCCCTCATCGACGAACTCGGAGGGCTGAACTCGACGATCGAGATCTGTGTCATGAACCCGGATGGAACCGGACTGGTTCGCGTATCGGAGCCGGAGGTCGACGCCGAGTCCCCTGGTTGGACCTACGACGGTGAGACGGTGATGTACCGGTCGAACTTCCAATGGTTCGTGGTCGGACCAGACGGATCGGGCCGTCGGCCCTGGGACGACCCGACTCGGCTGCCATGGCGCATCTCGCCGGACGGACGTTCGTATCTTTACGAATTGCTCCACGACCAGAACGTCTATCTCGTCCCGGTGGGGCAGGAGCGCGGAGGGGCCGATGCTCGTACCGTCTTGACGTCGGAGGAGGCCTACATCACCGGACTGCGGTGGTCACCCGACAGCTCGTCGTTCCTCTATTACGAGGGCACGGACACGTGTCCGACCTTGTGGAAGGTCGTCGTTACCTCCGGTGAGCGAATACAGCTCACCGGGCCCGGTTCCCCGAGTGAGGACGTGCCGTTGTGCGCCCATCTGGGTTCGGCATCGTGGTCACCTGACGGATCGACCATTCTTCTGGCCGACTTCGAGGGCGTGTACCTCGATCCCCGCCCGTACCTGATCGACGCCGACGGCACCGATCTGCGTCCGCTCGTCGCCGACGACTTCTTCGATGACCCCGAGTGGATGATGACCGACGCGAGTTGGTCGCCTGACGGTCGATACATCATGATCGACGTAGTCTCTGTGGTGGGGCTGATGCAAGGCGAGCCCGGACTTCACGTGATTCGACTGTCGGACGGACTCGTCGTTCCAGTACCGATCGATACCGTCACCACCATCATCGACATGTCGTGGATGCCCGAGGCTCCGGATCTGAAGCCGATCCCCGACGAAGACATCGACGCCGTCTGACAGGATCCGTCGCTGCGCTCCTCCCGATTCGTGCGACCGAGTGAGCGCCTGCGGCGCTGGAGCGGGTGACGGGAATCGAACCCGCATAGCCAGCTTGGAAGGCTGGAACTCTAGCCATTGAGCTACACCCGCGTGTCAGGAGAGGTTATCGCCTCGGGTTCCGAACCAGGTACGGTCGGGACCGACTGGGGGTACTTCATGAAGGGTCTGATGGGGTCGTTGGCCGCCGGGGCAGTCGCTCTCGCTGCATGTTCGGGTGGGAGTTCACCGACCAGCGAATCGACGGTCGAGTCGAGTGAGGTGGCCGAGAGCAGGTCGACCGAGGTGTCGCCCATGTCGATCACGACCCTGCCCCTCCCTGTCGCCGAGTTTCCTTTCAACGGTGACTGCGAGTACATGAACATGAAGGTCGACGCTCCGCTCGAGGCGGCAGAAGGGGCATTTACCGTCTCGCCTTTCGACCTGTCGACCATTCGAATGTTCATCAACGGATCCGAGGGGAATG
>JBDLRO010000017.1:0-8246 GCA_039800025.1 Actinomycetota bacterium
GATGCTGAAGAAGATTCCCTCATGACCACACCCACGCCTCATCACCGACCCTTGCCAAGGGTGATTGCCATTGCCAATCAGAAAGGTGGCGTGGGCAAGACGACGACGTCGGTCAACCTCGGTTCGTGTCTCGCCGAGATGGGCTACCGGACTCTGATCATCGATCTCGATCCGCAGGGCAACGCATCGTCGGGGGTCGGCATCGACACCCGAGCCATCGAGACATCGATGTACGACGTCGTTCTGCACGAGGCTCCACTCGAGGACTGCATCGAACCTGCGAGCATCCGTAACTTGTTCGTTGCGCCGGCGAATCTGGATCTGGCTGGTGCCGAGATCGAGTTGGTGCCCCTGTTCGCTCGAGAAATGCGCTTGAAGAAGGCAATCGACTCGATCGTCGACGATTATGACTTCGTGATCATCGACTGCCCTCCGTCTCTCGGACTCCTCACCGTCAATGCCCTTGTTGCGGCTCGGGAAGTTCTCGTGCCGATTCAATGCGAGTACTACGCACTCGAGGGCGTCGGCCAGTTGTTGCGCAACGTCGAATTGGTCAAGAGAAACCTGAACCCGGATCTCGACCTGAGCACCATTGTCTGCGTGATGTTCGACAACAAGACGAAACTCTCTCAAGAAGTCGTGACCGAAGTTCGGGAGCACTTCGGGGACAAAGTCTGTGCGACCGTCGTTCCTCGCAATGTCCGTCTTTCCGAGGCACCGAGTCATCATCAGCCAATCAACGTCTACGACCCGACCTCGAAGGGCGCGATTGCGTACAAGGAAGTTGCCAAGGAGGTAGCAGGTGGCACGCCGCCCAGGTCTCGGTAGTGGTCTCAACGCACTCATTCCTGGAGGAATGACCGAATCTCTTTCGCAGGCCAAGGACGGCCCGTTTTTGATGGACATTCCCGTCAAGGATCTCGTGCCGAACCCCAATCAGCCACGAGTCCACTTCGACGAGGAATCCCTCAGCGACCTCTCCGCATCGATCCGTGAGATCGGCGTCCTGCAACCACTGCTGGTTCGTCAGATGCCCGATGGCAGTTTCCAGCTGATCGCGGGGGAGCGGCGTTGGCGAGCAGCACAGCGAGCCGGCTTGATGACGGTTCCCGCAGTGGTCAAGACGACAGATGACATGACGTCGGTGGAGCAGGCCCTCGTGGAGAACCTGCATCGCCAGGATCTTTCTCCTTTGGAAGAAGCGTCAGCTTTTCAACAGTTGATCGACGATTTCGGTCTCACCCACGATGATGTTGCGAAGAGAGTCGGTAAGAGCCGAAGTTCGGTGACCAATGCCTTGCGGTTGTTCTCGTTGCCGCCAGCCATTCAATCGTTGTTGGCAGACGGTCGTTTGTCAGCTGGTCATGCCAAGGCCCTTTTGGGTTCACCGGATCGAGCCTTTCAGGAGCAGTTGGCTCGGCGAGCGGTGGCGGAAGGCTGGTCGGTTCGGGCCGTCGAGGAGGCCGTCCGAGACCGCGGCGATGTCGCGACGCGGACACCCGATGTGAGCAACGTGGCTCCTGGAGCGAAGGCAGGGGTCTCAGCGGGTGCGAACAAATTGCGACCGGCGGGTCTGCTCGAATTGGAGGAGCGAATCGCTGACTATCTCGAGACTCGCGTCTCGGTCAAGATGGCGAACAAGAAGGGAACCATCACGGTCGAGTTCGCAGATCTCGAAGATCTCGAGCGCTTGTACTACCTGATGCTGGGTGACTCCCAGAAGCAGTGACTGTCCAAACCCTCAAGTTTTTCTTGAGACTTTTTGTGACCGTCAACACTTGGGCGAGATATTCGCACAGAGTGGGGACAAACCTGTGGATAACCGTAGTGCGTCAGGGAGCCCACGCGGTGAGGGCGAGGAAGATCGCCTCCGCAATTCGCTGAGCCCTGTCTGAGATGATCGCCTTCGGGCCGAGGCTGATGAGAATGGCTGGCATCTTGGTCTCCCGCAGGATCGGCAAACGCATCCCCTCGACCTGGACACCGGGCACGACGTCACGGAGGTGCCGCTCTGCCAAATGGGCGAGAGCCCGGCCACCGGCGCTTTCAAAGGCAGGAACCGAGTAATAGGAGATCCGCCGTGTCGGTTCTTCGAGCACCTCGAAGCCGACATAGACATCTGCACCGAACAGGTTCGCCTTCTTCCAGTGTTCGCTCGGGTCGGTCTCGGCGAACTCGATCAGCATGGCTCCATGTCCGCGGACCGCAGAACACAATTCGGCTTGGAGGTGTTCGAGCTCACCGAATTGTCCGACCGCCACACGTAGACCTTCGAGAGGCTGCCCAGTTCGAGCCTCCTCGGAATCCCGCACTGCGGCGATACCCGGACCATCTCCGGTCTTCTTCGACAGAAGACGCAGATAGGCAACGGTGTCTGGGTGACATACGCCATCAGCGGTCAGACCGGCGTTGAATTGGAAATCGGTGAGGGCGCGAGCCGCGAGTGGGCCGAAGATGCCATCGATCCGACCACAGTCGAATCCGAGACGGGAGAGGATCCGCTGGAGTTCAGCTACGTCGTCACCGCGCAGATTGGGGGACCGCAACATCAGGGGCCGATCCCCGAGGTCCCACCATGCCTCGAGCAAAGCTGACCACGTGATGTCGTCGCACACGCCCGTTTCGGGAAGACCCCGATCTGCTTGGAAATCTGAAACAGCCTGTTCGGTCGCTGATCCGTAGAGATCCCAGTTATCCACAGGGGCTGTGAGGAACCCGGCGGCACCGAGCCGCCGGTGCAGTTGCCGAACGTCCTCGCCGGAATCGCCGAGCGAGAGAAGCATCGACTGAATCAGACGAGGAACTCTTCCAATTCCTGCAAGAGTTGACCCTTGCCCTTGGCCCCCACCATGCGCTTGACCAACTCACCGTCCTTGAACACCAACAGGGTCGGAATGCTCATCACGCCGTAGCGCTGGGCGATGTCACCGTGGTCGTCCACGTTCAACTTGGCGATGGTGAGCTGCCCGGCCTTTTCCGAGGCGATTTCGCCAAGGATCGGAGCGATCATCTTGCAGGGGCCGCACCATTCGGCCCAGAAATCGACAACGACAGGAGTCGAAGCGGAATTGACCGTTTCGTCGAAAGTCCCAGAGCTCAAGGTGACGATTCCGTCTGCCATCACAACATCCTTTGCGGTCCGAAGGGGAGAGGTCCCCACTCTATACGCAGGTCTCAGTGCTGTGCTTCGAGCCAGCGTTCGGTGTCGATGGCGGCCATACAGCCAGAGCCGGCGGCCGTGATCGCTTGGCGGTAGACGTGATCCTTGACATCGCCACAGGCGAACACACCGGGGATATTGGTGTAGGTGCTGTCGGGACGGGTGATCAGGTAGCCGCTGTCCTCCATGTCGAGGACACCCTTGAAGACATCGGTGTTCGGTCGGTGCCCGATGGCGATGAACAATCCGGAGACGTCCTTACGAGTCTCTTCACCGGACACGGTGTTTCGCAGCACCAGCGACTCGAGCGTGTCGGTGCCCACGATGTCCGTGACTGCGGTGTTCCAGATGATCTCGATCTTCGGGTTGTTCAGAGCCCGTTCTTGCATGATCTTGCTGGCGCGAAACGAGTCACGTCGGTGGATCAAGGTCACCTTCGAGGCGAACTTGGTGAGAAATGTCGCCTCTTCGATGGCCGAATCGCCACCGCCAACGACTGCGACTTCCTTTCCGCGGAAGAAGAAGCCGTCACATGTGGCACATGTGGACAAACCGTGCCCGATCAGTCGCTCTTCCGCATCGAGTCCGAGCATCAAGCTCTGGGCCCCAGTCGAGACGATCACTGAATCGGCTGTGTACACCTCGTCACGAACGTGCACCTTCAGCGGCTTCTCCCCGAATTCGACCTTGGTGGCCTTTGCAGTGAGGAACTCGGCCCCGAAACGAGCCGCCTGCTCACGGAACCTCATCATCAATTCGGGACCCATGATCCCCTCGGGGAAGCCAGGGAAGTTCTCGACCTCGGTGGTGAGCATCAGCTGCCCCCCCGGCTGGTCGCTCGTACTGCTCGGCTCGCCCTCGATGACCAGTGGCGCCAGACTGGCGCGTGCCGTGTAGATGGCTGCTGTCAGACCAGCAGGTCCTGAACCGATGACGATCACCTTGTGGTGGCTTCCCATCACACGGCCTCCTTGCTTTGACGTTTCACCATGCAGATCGTGCCGGCGAGGATGAGGCTGCTGCCGATGACCGCGTGGGAGATCCAGACCGCTGAATCGTGATCGAACGGCCATTCCAAGAGGTTGATCAGACCTCGCGAGGATCCGATGAGCAGCAGAACGAAGGCAGTGATTCCGAGGATTCCCCCGAGAAGTCCGAACACGAGACCTCGAGCCGCCATGACGATCGGCGTCGTCGTGCGGTCACGAACCTTGTCGACTGTCGTGACGATCGTCTGCGTGACGTCGGCGGCCCAGTTCGGATCGGTCAACGGATTGCCTGCCATGGCTCGAGGCTATCTCGTCACGATCACGGCTCGTCACGATCGAACCTTGACACGATCGAACCTTGTCACGATCGAGCGTGAACCACCCGAGTTTCCGTGAATCAACCCCGCATCAAGGTGACGCAGGTTGCGACGTCACCATCGAACAATTCGAGATGTCGTAGACAGCGAACTCTCCGCGCTCTCGATAATGAATCTCGACGCGCACACCTTCGAGCAATGCGCTTTCGGTGCGCAGAGGCGGTGTCGACCCGAATGCACATCGTGGAACCTCGACCATTTGGTCGAGGCCTTCGCTCACTGCTCCCACGGATGGAAGGGAAGCGGCGATTCGCGCAATGTCATCGACGGACGAGTACTCGGGCAGCAGACGCATGTCGTCATCCGTCGTCGCCATGGCCACTTCCGGGGGAGCCGAATCGGAAGACGACGACCTCGAATCGCCGCCATCGGAATCGAATGCGGAAGCGGACTGCGAGAGCGCTTCGTTCTCTCCGGAATCGTCGTTGGCGGACTCGGCGAACACATCGACGTCGCCCGAATCGCCCTGTCGCTCCACGACGGTCGAAAGAACGAGCACTCCGATGATCGAGGCTGCCGCTGCGAGCACGACCCGCGAGGTTCTCTGTCGGAACACCTTGACGCTCCTGGAGCCCGACGACGAACGCAGAGCGACCGAGATCTGTGCTTCGCGCAGAACCGAACTCTCGCTCGGAAGAGGAGCCTCCCGCACACGCGTGCGAAGCTTCGAGAATTCAGCTGATCTCCGCTCGACATCCACTCGCAGTGCATCAGGAATCTGCGCAGCAGTGACATCGCCGTCCACCAGTCGGCTCGCCAAGAGGTCGACGTCGCTGGGGTGAGGCTCGGGCGTGTCGGGGGAGAAGTGGTCGGTCGTCATGTCGGGTTTCCGCGATGAGTGTCATCGTCCTCATTTGGACGTCGGTATGGGTCGTGTGAGTTCCCCTGGAGACGGTTCCACTCGGACGCGAGCCGAGCACGACCTCGAGAGATCCGGGATCTGACCGTTCCTGGAGGAATGTTCAGGATCGAGGCAATGTCGTCGTATTCGAGGTCTGCGACGTCTCGCAGCACGAGCGGAACCCGAAACTCGTCGGGTACGCGCGCCAAAGCACCCCCGAGCACATCTCTCTCCTCGAAGGACGCCAGCAACTCCATCGAACGAGGATCGGCCACGTCGTTCGTCGAATCGATGTGACTGTCGAGGGATGTGGTGCGAAGGCGGCGACGCCGACGACGCCGCAATTCGTCGAGTGCGGCGTTCGTCGCGATGCGATAGATCCACGTCGACAGCGCCGAACGCCCATCGAAGGAGTCGTAGCTGCGAGCGATCGAAACAAGGGCATTCTGCGTGGCGTCATCCGCGTCGGAATCATCTTCGAGAATTCGCCAGCACACTGCTCGGACGAGCGAGTAGTTCTCTCGAAGTACGCCCTCGAGATCGTCATGAGGCATGCGCGTCAGGGTGCGGGAGAGACGCGCACTTCACTGATACTGCCGCGATACGGATTCTTCGAACTGCACATGCCGCTACGTCCGACCTCGGTGAAGTAAATGAGCGCGTACTGGGACGGAGAAGTGAAAGTCGTGGCGATCGTCGAACCCGAATCCGACGAACCCTCCCAAATGGGGCGACCCCACTGAGACGTCGTCGTCGCCGACTGAGCAGATGCGTACACACGCGCCTTCCAACTCTGGCCAGGTATGTCGACTTCCATTCGAGCGAGAGCGACAGCATTCAACTGAACGACGATTCCGAGACCGGACTTGCTTCCGAACGTCGACGATCGGTAGCAGCTCGTCGTCCAGATCGTTTCCGGATCGCCGTCGGTGACATTGAGGACGGTCTCTTCGTTCTCGGCTTTGTCGTCACCTTCCGGGTCGAATGAGCGGACGCCCGTGATTTCGACAGGACCTGTGTACACGGGGGTTGTCACACCGGCGACGGTCTCCGATGCGACTGGCGGAGTCGAATCCTCGGAGCGAAGGGACTGCGTCACGAGCACGGCGATGACAGCGATGACGACACCGACGATTGCGAGAACCAATGGCGAAGGTCTGTAGCGATCGAGAAAGGCAGAATCCGTTGACGACCGATTCGAGTGATCACGTACCGCCCGTTCACGTACTGGGTTTTCACGTACTGAGTTTTCACGTATTGGGTTTTCACGTATTGGGCGCCTTCTCGGACTGCCATCCTGATCGGTGGGCTCTTTGACCGAGGGAGCAGGCGTTCCGTTCGGCGTGTATCCCTTTGGGCGAATGACTTTGCCCGTCGGGGGGGTCCGATCGGTCGTCGGCCGCGCCACCACTTCTGGTTCACCGGAAACAGGAGCGTTGACGTTGGACAGAGCGAGCCGCACGTCGGCCGCACTGCGGAATCGGCTGCGAGGCTCGCGCGCGAGCAGTTTGTGAACCACGGCCGCCAGTTGGGGATTGACATTCTGACGCAAGGTCGTGATGTTGCGAGGCTCTCTCTGGAGTCGTGCCAGTGCAGTCTCTGTGTCGTTCTTTCCGTAGAACGGAACCTTTCCGACCAGGCATTCATAGAGGACGATTCCGAGCGAATAAAGATCGGCTCGCTCGTCGAGCGGATCACCCTTGACCTGTTCGGGAGCGAGATACTTGGCGGTTCCCATCATGATGTTCTCGCTCGTGAGGTCGCCGCCTTCGCCGAGAACCTTGGCGATGCCGAAATCAGTGATCAGAACCCGGCCCTCCTTGGTCATGAGAATGTTGCCGGGTTTGATGTCGCGATGAATGATGCCCTGTTCATGGGCCGCTTCGAGCGCGGCACACACACTGATTCCGATGTGCTGAACGGTTTTGCTGTCGAGTTGATTTCTGGTGTCGAGAACTTCGCGCAGCGACTTCCCTTCGATGTACTCCATGATCAAGGCTTGACGGCCCTCGTCGTACTCGATGGCATCGTATGCAGTGACGATGTTGAAGTGGTTCAGGTTCGCCGCAGCCACTGCCTCGCGCCGAAATCGTTCGGCGAGAGTCGAATCGTTCGCCAATTGCGACTTGAGCAACTTGATTGCGACGGTGCGCGACAACTGAAGATCGACGGCCCGCCAGACTTCCGCCATTCCACCTTGGGCGCGATGCTCTTCGAGTCGATAACGACCTGCAATCACCGTCTGGGCTTGCGGTTCGGAGCGCTTCTGATCCGGGGACATGTTCGACTCAGACGCTAGTTGTCCGGATCACCCGTGTCCGGGGATGCCAGAAGAAGAGTCGAGTCAGTTCTCGATGAACGCGACGCCGATCGTGCCTCGTCCCGCATGTGAACCCACGACCGGTCCGATTTCACCGACCATGATCTGTCCGGGATAGACGACCTTCAGCAAGTCGATGAAGTCCTGCACATCGTCGCAATCGGCGTGTAGGACGGACAGCCATTGGATTCCCGGACCGGCCAGAGTCTCTGTGACTTTGTCCACGAGAAACGCGAGCGCCTTGCTGCGAGTTCTCTGCTTGCCGCCCTCTTGAACGACGCCTTCGCGGACTTCGATGATCGGCTTGATGGAGAGCACGGTTCCGAGCAGCGCCTTTGCACCGCCGATTCGTCCACCCTTCTTCAGATTTTCGAGGGTGTCGAGTGCTCCCCAGAGCTTGCAGCGACCACTCAGGTCATGGGCCAGAGCCTCGACAGCATCGAGCGATTCGCCTTTTCGAGCGGCTTCGGCACAGGCGACGACGATGGCGCCGAGACCCATCGACACAGTTCTGCTGTCGACGACGCGAACGTCCACTTTCGCCTTCATCGACTCGACG
>JBDLRO010000018.1:0-10077 GCA_039800025.1 Actinomycetota bacterium
TCGCTGTCTCGCCGGGCCATCGGACACCTTTCTCTTCGTTCGCCGAGTCGCTCGTTCGTTCTAGCAGTTTCCTCTACCATTTGGTAGATACCTGTGATAGAACGATCACGTGATCGCAGAAGCCTTGCGCGGTCGGCGCATAGCCGTGACGGGAGCAACCGGATTCGTGGGGACAGCCCTCGTCGAACGCCTCTTGTACAGCGTGCCGGACTGCCACGTCGTCCTCCTCGTCCGTCATGGTCGCAGAACACCTGCGCCCGAGCGCGTCCGACGCGAAATCCTGAAGAACAACGCGTTCGATCGGCTGCGCGCCCGACTGGGATCCGACTTCGACTCGTTCATGGCCGAGAGGATCTCGATAGTCGCCGGCGATGTCGGCACGGACGGACTCGGCCTGTCACCCGACGACGCTGCCACCTTCGCCTCGTGCGACACCATCATCCACTCGGCTGCAAGCGTGTCGTTCGACTCACCACTCGACAGTGCCGTGGAAGTGAACCTCCTCGGTCCAATGCGTATCGCGCAACTCCTCAACGGAATCGGACCCCACCCCGATGGGACCTTTCCCCACCTCGTCGCCGTCAGCACCTGTTACGTCGCCGGCAACAGGCGTGGGTATGCCCCGGAGGAACTCGTCAGTGCCGGTCCATTCAATATCGGTCTCGATTGGCGCAAGGAAGTGGCCGCTGCGCGGCGTCTTCGCAGCGATGCCGAAGCAGCGAGCCGCTCACCCGAGAACTTTGAACGGTTCCGCAAAGAGGCGCGTTCGGAACTCGGCGCAGCTGGTGCGCCCGCACTCGCCGAGAAGACCGAGCAAAATCGGGAACGCTGGCTCAAAGATCAACTGGTCGAAGCAGGACGCTCGCGCGCTGCCAGCGTTGGTTGGCCCGATGCCTATGCATTCACGAAAGCTCTCGGTGAGCAGGCGCTGACGGAGTCGAAGGGTTCGGTTCCCGTCAGTATCGTTCGCCCTTCGATCATCGAATCCGCCCTCGCCGAGCCGTCACCTGGATGGATCCGAGGATTCCGTATGGCCGAGCCGGTCATCATCTCTTACGCGCGAGGACTGCTCGACCAGTTTCCGGGTGTACCCGAGGGAACCATCGACGTCATTCCCGTCGACATCGTCGTCGCCGCGATCATCGCCGTTGCAGCTCTCGGCCCCGACAATGCTCCTTCGATCACCCAGGTTGCCAGCGGATCCGTCAACCCCCTCAACTACAGAACCATGGTCGACAACATCCGCGACTGGTTCACCTTGCACCCGATCTACGACACCCATGGTCAGCCGATCGTCGTCCCCGACTGGAACTTCCCCGGCCGCGGGAAGGTCGAACGCCAACTGACGCGCGCCCAAGGCCTGATCACCCGAGGCGAGAAGCTCCTTCAGACGCTTCCGCTGCGTGGAACTCAGGCCTCCTGGTCCGCTCGGCTCGAAGACAGACGCGGAGATGTCGAGAGAGCTCTCGAATACGTGCGGCTCTATGGCCTCTACACGGAATGCGAGGCCATCTATCGGGTCGACAACTTGCTGCACATCCACGACGGCCTCGACGAGGCTGATCGAGAAGCCTTCTGCCTCGATCCTCGAGTGGTCGACTGGCCAACTTACATTTCGGAGATCCACCTGCCGTCGATCGTCGTTCACAGCAGGGTCAAGACGACGCCAGGAAAATCAACGACGGACCGAACGGAACGGCTCCGCAGGCAGATTCTCGACCCGAGTCGACACGTTGCCGCATTCGACCTGGAGAACACGCTCATTGCGAGCAACGTCGTCGAAAGCTACTCGTGGCTCGCGACCCGACGACTGAACACCCCTGAACGCGTTCGCTACGTCATGCGAACCTTGCGCGAGGCACCCAGTCTCCTGTCAATGGACCGCAAGGACCGATCGGACTTCTTGCGCTACTTCTACCGACGCTACGAGGACGCACCGATCGAACAGATCGAAGCCGATTCCGCTGAGCTCCTGGCACAGTTGATCATGACGAAGAGTTTTCCCGCCGGTCTGCGTCGCGTCCGGGAGCATCGTGCACTCGGACATCGCACGATCCTGATCACAGGAGCCATGAGCTTCGCCGTCGAAGGACTCAGACCTCTTTTCGACGAAATCGTCGCTGCGGAAATGACCGTGCGCCCCGACGGAACCTATTCAGGAGAACTGTCACGCGTTCCGCCAACTGGGGAGACCCGCGCGCAGGTTCTCGCCGACTACTGCTCTGCTGAAGGCTTACGTCTCGAGGAGTCGATTGCGTACGCCGACTCGAGCAGCGACCTTCCGATGCTCGAAGCTGTCGGCTTTCCCGTTGCGGTGAATCCCGAAACTCGTCTTGCTGCTATCGCTCGAAAGCGAGGATGGCTCGTCGAACATTGGGACAAGGCTTCAGGAGGACCTCGCCCGCGTCTTCCGATTGGTCCTCTCGTCGCCGAGCGCGAGCAGAAGCGATTCAGCACGCGACCTTCGAGGAGTGGGTCATGAAGGCGCTGAAGGTCTCTCGCAAACCGTCGAAGTTCATCGCCGCTCGACTCGCGAGCACGCTCAGCACTGTGACCGCAGCCAAACTCGGGCCTCTCGACCTCGTCACGGAGGATGCGCCTCGACTGCCCGATGCTCCGGGTTGGTACCGATTGCGGCCGAGGCTTGCCGGCATCTGCGGCAGTGACCTCGCGTTGGTGGAGGGTCATGCATCGACGTATTTCGACGATTGGGTCTCGTTCCCATTCGTTCCCGGACACGAAGTCGTCGCTGATACCGAGGACGGTCGACGTGTCGTTCTCGAACCCGTGCTCGGCCACGCCGCACGCGGCCTCGATCTCCCTTTCGAGGATGCAGCACCCGGCGATGGAGACGACTACGGGCACCTCGTCGGCGGACACCTCAAACCCGGTATCCAAACGGGCTTCTGCTCGTCGACCGGAGGCGGTTGGTCGTCCGATTTCATCGCCCACGAGAGCCAACTCCACGAGATACCCGCTGTGATGACCGATGAGATGGCAGTCGTCGTCGAACCGGCTGCAGGCGGCATTCATGCTGCGCTGGCCTGTTGGCCAGCGGTTCATGCGGCACGAGAAAGATCCGAACAGCCAGTGGTCGCAGTCCTCGGTGCCGGAACGATGGGTTTGTGTGCGATCGCCGGACTGCGCGAATTCCTGCCCGGAGTCCGGATCATCGTCGGTGCTCGCTATCCCCACCAGCAGGCACTCGCTCGATCGCTCGGGGCTGATGCCACAGTGTCACCCGATGAACTCGCTCGCGCTGTTCGTCGGGAAGTGGGATGCCATGTCGTTGGCGACTATCTGTCGGGCGGCGCCCACGCGACCATCGACGCAGTCGGGAATTCGCAGAGCATCGCGGCATGCCTTCGATTCACGCGCCCCCGAGGCCGCATCGTCCTCCTCGGAATGCCGGCACAGGTCTCCGTCGACCTGACAGGTCTGTGGCACAGAGAGACCGTGATCTCCGGTGCGTACACCTACGGAACCGAGACACTTCCCGATGGTTCACGGCGCAGAACTTTCGACCTCGCGATCGATATGGCCCAGTCACGCGGTCTCGATCGACTCGTGAGCGCGACCTACAGACTCGAGTCGTATTCGGAAGCACTCGCTCACGCAGCAAATTCCGGTCGACGCGGAGCCGTGAAGATCGCTTTCGACCTTCGGTCCGACCTCCCCCATTCCCGAAAGGAACAATCCTGATGCCTCGTCCCGGTTTCGTTCTCGACGTCGACCGTTCGACGCCGCCCATCCTGTTCTGGAGAGGCGAGAACTTCTCGTTGGAGAAGTTGCCAGCTGGCCGCAGCAGAGTCATCTACGCACCCGAGCCGATCGCAGCCATTGCCGATGTCGACGGGGCGATCCGTCGGGCGCTACTCGATCCCATCGACCAGGATCCATTGCCGGTTCAACTCTTCCCGGGAATGAAGTTGACGATCGCGTTCGACGACGTCAGCTTGCCGTTGCCGAAGATGCGACGTCCCGACATCCGCCAACGCATCATCGAAGCCGTTCTCGATCTCGCAGCCGAAGCAGGCGTCGACGATGTCCACATCATCTCGGCCCTTGCTCTGCACCGTCGAATGACGGAGGCCGAATTGCGCCACGCAGTCGGAGACCGTGTCTACGACGCCTTTGCGCCGCGAGGCATGCTCTACCAGCACGATGCAGAAGATCCCGACGCACTCGAATATCTCGGAACCACGCCACATGGCGAAGACGTCGAGATCAACAAGCGAGCCGCAGAGAGCGATCTGCTGATCTACGTCAACATCAACCTGGTTGCCATGGATGGGGGGTGGAAGAGCACGGCAACCGGATTGTCCTCGTATCGGTCGCTGCGACACCATCACAATCCCGAGACCATGATCCACTCACGCAGCTTCATGGATCAGCACCGCAGCGAATTGCACAAGAGCAACTGGCGCATGGGCAAAGTGATCATGGACAGCGGAATCAAGGTCTTTCAGATCGAGACGACGCTGAACACCGACACCTTTCCCCAGCCGTTCGAATTTCTCGCCAAGCGCGAGTGGGAATGGTCCCCGCGCGATCGCATGACGTACCTCGCCTCGACGACGGCCCTCAAACGGACGCCGCGCCGCATGGCGCGAAACATCTTCCACTCGATCGAGGCTCCGCACCAGATGACGAGCGTGCAAGCTGGCGAGGTCGAGGCAGTCCATCGGATCACGACCGATCACGTCTACGCCCAACAGTTGGTCGAGGTCAAGGGTCAGACCGACATCTTGACGATGGGCATTCCGTACATCAGCCCATACAACGTTCATTCGATCCTGAATCCCATTCTCGTGATGTGCATGGGCCTCGGCTACTACTTCAATATGTACCGCGGCATGCCTCTCGTTCGCGAAGGGGGTGTCGTGATCATGACCCATCCCACTCCCCCCGACTTCCACCCGGTCCACCACCCGTCGTACATCGACTTCTTCGAACAGGTCCTCTCGGACACCACGGATCCACATGTGATGTCGCAGAAGTGGGAGAAGCAGTATGCAGAGGACGAGTGGTACAAGCACCTCTATCGAACCACGTACGCCTACCACGGGGTGCACCCCTTCTACATGTGGTACTGGGGCAGCCATGGCTTGAAGCACTGCGGACGCGTGATCGTCGTCGGAGGAGACCCCAAGACGGTTCGTCGGCTCGGATTCGTTCCGGCAACGACCATGGACGACGCTTTGGAGATCGCGAGCGATGTCGTCGGGCGTTCTCCGACCATCACGCACCTGCACACCCCGCCATTGCTCGTGGCCGACGTGATCTGAGCGGAGAGAGCAGATGCCCAGACGAGACGATGCACCTTGGAAGCCGAGCGGTCTCGCCCGCGCTGCGCGGCTCGGAGACCTTGCCGAACGAGTTCTCCATCCGATCGCGCGACGCTCCTATCGCCGCGGCTTTCCCCTTCTGCCGCCAACCGTGCCTCTCGGCGTCGATGTTCCGGAGAAGCAGTCCACATTGGGTGCCGACTACGACACGCGCTGGGCCCGGAAGGCTCCTGCTCGAGCTCTTCGCCGCGGCATCGTCAACGGACCGGTGCGCCTGATGGTGTCCGCAGTTGCGAGTCCGCGAGTTCACGGAACGGACCGTCTCAGCGATCTCTCACGTCACGATGACCCTCCTCCGTTGATCTTCACCCCGAACCATCATTCCCACCTCGACACCGCGGTCATGGCTGTGACCGTTCCCGAACCATGGAGGTCGAAGCTCGTGGTCGCAGCGGCGGCGGACTACTTCTTCGACAAGCGCTGGAAGGCGACGCTCGCTGCACTTTCGCTGAATGCGATCCCGATCGACCGTGAACTCACTGGCCGCAAATCATCGGAGATGATCAAGTCCCTCATCGAAGACGGCTGGAGCCTCGTCATCTATCCAGAGGGCGGGCGATCTCCGGATGGATGGGGCCAGGACTTCAAGGGAGGGGCGGCATACCTTTCCTCGCGCACTGGTGCACCTGTCGTACCTGTCTTCATCGACGGTACGGGAAGCCTGTTCGGAAAGGGAATGAAGAGACCTCGAATCGGCACGACGAGAGTCGTCTTCGGTCATCCGCTGTCGCCGACGCCCGGAGAGAACACGCGTCGCTATTCGCAGCGCATCCAAGATGCAGTCACCCTTCTCGGAGACGAATCCCTCACGGACTATTGGAATGCCCGCCGACGAGCCGCATCGGGGAACAGTCCCTCGCTGACCGGACCCGAATACACGGGCTGGCGCCGCCAATGGACCCTGTCTCAACATCGCTCTCTCGGGTCGGCAGGTCTTCGTCGACGTCAACGACGACGCTGGCCGAAACTGTCCGACTGACTCATCCTCATATTCGTCGAGAACAGATTTCGTCGACCAGAGTCGATCTCGTCAATCGAGCAGCTCGACGATGCGGTCGGACATCATCTCGGCAACCATCGTCACCGGCAGGTGCGTGTTGGCGCGCGGAAGTTGCGGAAAGACGGACGCATCGCAGACGAACAAGCCGGTGGCGCCGATCACCCGTCCGTTCACATCGACCACCGATCTGTCACCGGTGACTGGACCCATCGCACACGTTCCCGAAGCATGCACATAGGCTCCGACGTTCGACGTCATCCACCGTGCAAGTCCATTGTCCGACGTGTCCAAAGTCGACAGATCTCCTCCGTTCCGGTCGGTGAACACCCTGGCAACGGACTGCGTGAGTTCACGTCTGCCGAACAACGCCAATACCTCTCGGACCCCCACCATCAATCGCTCGACGTCGACATCAGAATCGAGCAGGTCGAAGTCGACTGTCGGATCGATTCTCGGATCCGACGAAGCCAATTCGACTCGACCACGCGAGGTCACGAACATCAGGGCGACATCGAGAGTTCCGAATGGTCCGCCGGACGCACCCAGATGATCGATCGGCAGGATCTGCAAGTCTGCCGGCACGGAACCAGACGAGAACCGGGCGAGGCTTGTCACAGCCGGAACATCAGTTGGACACGGCTCGCGCAATTCGATTCCGAATGACACCGATGGGTGATCCTGCAGACCGAGTCCGATCCCCTCACGTTCGATCCCGCTCCGCAGCAGAATCGCCGGCGAATGAATCGCACCTGCGGAGAGGACGACCGACCCTGCAGGAAGGTGCTCGCCGTCGACGAGCACTCCCGAGCAACGCCGTCCATCCATGACGACGCGATCGACGAGACAGTCCGTCCTGACTTCGACATTCGGTCGCTGGCGTGCACGCCCGAGGTACGCATCGGCTGCAGAGACACGTCGACCTCGAACATCGCGTGTGAGCATCGCCGGTCCGACGTCCCAATCGAGTGCGCCGAGCGGATACGGACCCCGATGCAGATGCCAGCCCGAGTTCCGTGCAGCGGTGACCAAGGAGGTGCCGAGACGCGATTCTGGTCCGGTCTCGGCTCTGATCAGAGGAATCTCGATCCGGCGAAAATACGGCTCGACCGAACGCCATGACCATCCCTCGCAGCCGAAGTCACGTTCCCAAGCGTCGTAGTCGTCGACCTCTCCCCACAAGCCAACCATCGCATTGATCGACGATGAACCACCCACACCGCGACCTCGCAAATAGGACCGTGCTGCGGCGTCCTTCACCCGGCGCGCAACCAGATCGGGCCACGTCCGATCTGGGACGTGCAATGCGTCGAAGAACGAAGGACTTGTGAGCGCGTCGTCGACCTCGCCATTCGATGCGTCTCCAGCGATCCGTGCTTCGGCTTGATCGGTGCCGGCCTCGAGAACCAGCACCGTACGACCACGCCGTGACAGGCGATCGGCGAGAACACATCCAGCCGAGCCCGCACCGACGATGATCACGTCATGCGTCATCGACCTGCTCTGGGAACCCGGCGCGATTCGTCATCTCGGGGAGTCCTGCGAGATGTGCTGCATCGTTGTATCGAACGACCTTCCAGCGGCCGAGACGAACGACCTCGAGTTCCGTGATCGAGGTGTTCTTCGTGTGGATCTCGAAGATCCCCGTTCCCGGCGAGCGCAACGCCTGTCGCAGAACGGTGTCGATCACACCTCCATGGCACACGACGAGCGCTGTCCCCTTTCCGACTTCGTCGATCAGCGTGCGTACGGCTCGTCCGATCCGGATCTGGAAGTCGGCGATCGTCTCGCCTCCAGGGAACGTCACGCCGTACGGGTCGTTCTCCCAGTCCGGATTTCCGAATCGTCGAACGAACTCGTCGTACGTGAGACCGTCGCATTCGGGACCCGGGTCGTGTTCCCCGAACTCGGGAACGATCTCGATACCGGAGTGACCAAGCGCCGGCAAGAGGATCTCCGCAGTCTCACGCGCCCTCGGGTAGGCGCTGCTGACGACGACATCGGGAAGGAACTCTCGACTGGTGCTCCATCGGTCGCGCAGTCTTTCGGCTTGCTGCCGGCCGAGATCGGACAGTCCCCGACAGGATCTGGGTCCTCCCACGACGCGATCGACCGTCACTTTCGATTCACCGTGCCGGACCAGAACGATACGAGTCATTCGGTCAGACCAACTTCTCGACGAAAGCCTCCAACTGACGGAGATTGCGACATTCGTAGATGCCGTCCGTGAAATTCCCGTACTCTCCGACGATCGAATCACCCGTGTTCCAATACGAGCGCGGCTCGGGATTCAGCCAATACACCTGTCGAGCCTTCTTCGACACTTCCTTCAGCACCCATGACTGCGATGCGTGGTAGTTGTTCCGCGCATCTCCGAGGAACAACACCGTGGTCTTCGGGGTGATGTCTTTTCCGTAGCGCTCCCAGAAGACTTCGAAAGCGTGCCCGTAATCGGAATGACCATCGACCCAGACCACATCAGCTTCTGTGTTCACCCGATGAATCGCTTCCGTGATGTCCTCGGTGCCCTTGAAATAACTCGTCACCTCGTCGATGCCGTCGATGAAGACGAATGAACGCACCTTGGAGAATTGATTCTGGATCGCGTAGACGAGCATCAGCGTGAACCGAGCGAAGGCCGCAACGCTTCCCGATATGTCGGCAACCACCATCAGCTCGGGTTTCGATGCGCGCGGAGACTTGAACTTCGGCTCGGCGGGGGTTCCCCCGTACGACAGCGAGTGTCGCACCGTGTTTCGAAAGTCGAGCGGACCCTTGCGACCGTGGCGACGCTTTCGGGCGAGCCTCGCAGCGAGCTTGCGCGTCAGCGGATACAGGGACTTCTTGAGCGCCTGCATCTCGTCTCGACTCGCGTGCATGAATTCGACGTCTTCGGGAAGCGGCTTGCGCAGGGTCTTGGCCATCGCCTCAGCACCCCGATCGGCAACAAGACGTCGACGAATTTCGGCCTCGATCTCCTTCTTGAACTGTTCGATCCGACTTTCGTACTCGTCTCGTTCGAGCCGCTCCTCGAGAGGCGTCAATTCTCCGCCAACTTCTTGACGGCTCGACTCCATCAACTTTCCGAGCATGCCCTCGAGATCGAGATTGCGCAACGTCCGGTAGAGGTAATACGTGCCGCCAACTGGTCGACCCGGTTCCATCCCGGCGAATCTCTGCACAGCCTGCTTCGCCAGTGCGCGCATCATGGCCTGGTCGCCGTTCATCAGAGCCTGCAGGAGCATCTGCGCGATCTCCTCCGGCGTGAGCGAGTCCATGCCACCCGACGTGCCCCGACCATCCCCCTGTTGGAGTTGGTCCTGCATCTCGCGCCACATCTTCTCCAGCTCGTCCTCGGATTCCCCGGAGATCGAATACTCGGGGCCACGCAGGGAGAAATAGACCTCGAAGACCGTCTCGAAGCTCTTCCAGTGGGAACTGTTCTTCACCATCGTTGCCGCGAGGGCATATTTGAACGCTTCACGATCATCGATCGGAATGTGTTGGACGGCCTCCATGGCGTCCAAGTTCTCCGTCAGCGACACCGGGAGGCCGGCATTGCGCAACTCCTGAACGAAACCGGCGAGGAGATCGAGCATTCGCTACACCGGATCGACGGAAAGTTCCTTGGCAGCCTTGGAGATGTCCGACTGGTACTTCAGTAGGACGTGCAAAGTGTCCTTGGCGACTTTTTCGTCGATGGAGTCGATGTTGAGCAACATCAGCGTTCGT
>JBDLRO010000019.1:0-3904 GCA_039800025.1 Actinomycetota bacterium
CCATCGCAGTCATGACCGGAATCGTCGGCTGAACGACTCGAACACAACTGAGAAATGACGGAGACTGAAAAATGACGATCACACTCGATTCCAAGATCCCCGGTGGTTCGGTCGCCGAGGCGTGGAGCACGTACAAATCGGACGCCAAACTCGTTGCGCCCGGCAACAAGCGCAAGTTCAAGGTCATCGTCGTCGGCACGGGACTCGCTGGTGCGTCTGCTGCGGCGACGTTGGCCGAACTCGGCTACCAGGTGGATGCATTCACGTTCCATGACACACCGCGTCGCGCGCACAGCATCGCCGCCCAGGGAGGCATCAACGCTGCGAAGAACTATCAGGGCGACGGAGACAGCATTCATCGTCTCTTCTACGACACCGTCAAAGGAGGGGACTTCCGCGCGCGCGAGGGCAATGTGTATCGCTTGGCCGAAGTCTCGGTGAACATCATCGACCAGATGGTTGCCCAGGGTGTGCCATTCGCCCGTGAGTACGGCGGTCTTCTCGACAACCGATCCTTCGGCGGCGCCCAGGTCAGTCGAACTTTCTACGCACGCGGCCAGACCGGCCAGCAGCTCCTTCTCGGCGCGTATCAGCAATTGGCGCGTCAGGTCGGACTCGGAAACGTGCGGCTCTTCAATCGAACCGAACTCGTCGATGTGGTCACGATCGACGGTCGTTGCGCCGGAATCGTCACCCGCGATCTCATCAACGGCGATGTCGTGTCGCACTCCGCTCACGCGGTCGTGATGGCAACTGGCGGATACGGAAACGTCTTCTTCCTGTCGACCAATGCAATGGCCTGCAACGTCACTGCTGCGTGGCGCGCACATCGCAAGGGTGCATATTTCGCCAATCCGTGCTACACGCAGATCCACCCGACGTGCATCCCGCAGAGCGATCCCACTCAGTCGAAACTGACCCTGATGTCGGAGTCGCTGCGCAACGACGGACGTGTCTGGGTTCCTCAGAATCCGGACGACACGCGCCCGGCACACGAGATCCCGGAGTCCGAGCGGGACTACATCCTGGAACGTCTGTACCCGAGCTATGGAAACCTCGCTCCGCGAGACATTTCGTCGCGTGCGGCCAAGCGTTCGGTCGACTCCGGCCGTGGCGTCGGTCCGTTGAAGAACGGCGTGTATCTCGACTTCAGCGATGCGATCAACCGGCTCGGCAAGAACGTGGTCGAAGAGCGGTACGGAAACCTCTTCGAGATGTACGAACGCATCGCCGGTGAGAATCCCTATGACGTGCCGATGCGCATCTACCCGGCCTCGCACTACACGATGGGCGGTCTGTGGGTCGATTACGAGTTGATGACGACGATCCCGGGGCTCTACGCCGCAGGTGAGGCGAACTTCTCCGACCACGGCGCGAACCGGCTCGGTGCATCCGCGCTGATGCAGGGACTTGCCGATGGCTACTTCGTGCTTCCGTACACGATCGGCAATTACCTGGCTCCGATGCTCAACAAGCCGGTCCCGGGCACCGATCACCCCGCTTTCAAGGAGGCCGAGAACGCCGCTCGTGAGCGGTATCTCGGGTACCTCGACATCAAGGGCACGCGGTCACCGGATTACTTCCATCGCGAACTCGGAAAGATCATCTGGGACTACTGCGGCATGGAGCGCACCGAACAGGGCCTCGAGAAGGCCTTGTCGGAACTGCCGGCTCTGTACGAGGAGTTCAAGAAGGATCTCCGCGTGACGGGAGACGCCCAGGGCCTGAATCAGACCCTGGAAAAGGCCGGTCGAGTCGACGACTTCTTCCAGTTGGGAATGTTGATGTGCCGCGACGCCTTGGAGCGCAATGAGAGTTGCGGAGGTCACTTCCGCGCCGAGTACCAGACCGAGGACGGCGAGGCTCTGCGTGACGACGAGAAGTTCGCGCATGTGGCCGCATGGGAATGGACGGGCGACCCGACGGCCGCTGTCCGTCACACCGAGGCACTCGAATTCAAGGAAGTCCATCTCGCGACCAGGAGTTACAAGTGAGCAATCATCTCAAGAATCTCAAACTGAAGATCTGGCGTCAGGGTGGACCGCAGGACAAGGGGCGGTTCGAGAACTACGTGATCGACGAGATCAGCGACGAAGCGTCCTTCCTCGAAATGCTGGACGTCCTCAACGAGAAGCTGATCGAGAAGAACGAACTGCCCATCGTCTTCGACCACGACTGTCGCGAGGGCATCTGCGGCACCTGCTCGCTGATGATCAACGGCCAGGCCCACGGCCCGGAGCGGAGCACGGCGACCTGCCAGCTGCACATGCGAAAGTTCAAGAGCGGTGACGAGATCGTCATCGAGCCGTGGCGCGCGGCGGCGTTTCCGATCATCAAGGACCTGATGGTCGACCGATCTGCATTCGATCGCATCATCGAGTCCGGGGGATTCATCACCGCCCCGACAGGCGGTGCACCGGACGCGAACCTGATTCCCATCTCGAAGACGGTGGCCGATGCAGCGATGGACTCAGCTGAGTGCATCGGCTGCGGAGCATGCGTCGCTGCGTGTCCGAATGGAGCGGCGAACCTGTTCACGGGAGCAAAGATCTCCCACCTGAATCTGTTGCCTCAGGGTCAGGCGGAGCGCTTCCGTCGTGTCGAGGCCATGGTCGAGACCATGGACGAGCATTTCGGATCATGCACCAATCACGGTGAGTGCGAGGCTGCATGCCCGAAGGACATCTCGATCGACGTCATTGCGCTGATGAACAAGGACTATCGCAAGTCGAAGGTTCGCAACCGCAAGGAAGCAGCACGTACCTGAGTTCCACGCACTCCGTGTGCCGGCGAGCGCGACTCGAGAACTCGGACGAGTGATCAGTAGCGCACGAGTGCCGTGTACCGGTTGGTCGCAGCCACGTCGCCGCATTCCAGAGTGAGATCCAGGACGACCTCGTCGTTGTTCGATCCCGGATTGTCCACGACGAAGTCGACTGTTCCAATGCGGGTGCACTCGTCCGCGGGAAGGTCTCCCTCCCAGGACCATTCGAGCCGCGTGTCGCCGGAGGCGACGACGGCTGTCACTCTCGCCTCGATCAGCGCGGTTCTCAGGTCGCTGATGGCGTGCAGTTCGAGAGAAATCTCTTGACCTGGACGCATGACAGCGGGTGGACGTTCGGCGACGATGATGACGGGACGACATGCCTCGACGAGAGCCGTGAAACCTCTCTTCGGAACACGCCGATGATCGAGGACGCTCCATGACACCATCGGCATTGCGTCGTTGAACGCGAACATGCAGAATCCGCCCGCTGGTCTGTACTTGAGGCGACGAAGGGTCTCGATGTGGTGTTTGAGGAGTTCGGCCTGGTGGATCTGAGTTGCGACCTTCCACTCCTCGAAGGATGCGAATGCAGCAGGCGGAACTCGCTGATCGAAGATCCGCTTCTGCAGGCCATGGCGCTCCGACAGGTGGGCCCAATCGAGATCGGGCCAAGCCGAACTGTCGATGAATTCGTCCGAGTCGGGAATTGCCTGGGCCCCGAATTCGCTGACGAAACGCACGAGTCGAGGAATTCTCGCCGCGAAACCTGGAAGATCTCGTTCGTCGCCGTGGTACCAGCCGAAATAGAGGTGGCTGTCGGTACCGTCGAGCTGGGGGAGATGAGGCAGCACACCGCTGTGAGGGATCACGGGTCGCGTCACGTCGACCTTCTCGAAAGCTCGCTTCACCCAGTGATCGAGGATCGACTTGTTCCATGACGGCAGCTGCTGGCCGGTCAGGAACTGCAGGGCCAATTTGCGTTTGTCGGCCGGATCGAAGTCGGTGGACTCGATCGAGAAGGGCTCGTTGTGCGCGCACCAGAGTGCGATCGAAGGGTGGTGTCCGAGAACCTCGACCGCTTCCTGGGCTTGTCGAACTGCTTGACGTCGAATCTGTCGCGCGTAGCCCCATTGGAGG
>JBDLRO010000020.1:0-3979 GCA_039800025.1 Actinomycetota bacterium
CAGCCGGCATCGTGATTGGGGGAAACATGTCCAGGCCGGAATATTCGATCTCGTACACCGCTGAACGGAGTCGCCTTTCGACTCTGTTTCGCCTGATCTTGGTGCTTCCACATTCGGTGATCTCGAATGCATGGAACTACCTCGTGCAGGTTCTGACGTTCTTCCAGTGGTGGGTCATCCTTTTCACTGGTGGGCGCAATGAGCAGATGTGGAAACTGCAGAACGCGTGGCTCGGATACGCGGCTCGTGTGTATTCGTACGAGGGATTGATGTTCGACAAGTGGCCGAACATCGGCTCCGAGCCGAATGGCGAGCCCACGACCTACTCGTTCCAATACGAGAAGTCGGCGAGTCGCCTGTCCAACTTCTTCCGGCTGATCCTCGTCATTCCCGCAGCGATTCTCGCAATGCTCGTATTGCTCGTCGGAGTCATCGCGACGGTCGTGTCCTGGTTCGCGATCCTGATCACCGGCAAGCATCCGAAGGGGCTGTTCGACTCCCTTCTGAAGGTGCATCGCTATATGGTCGATCTCAATGCATATGTCATGCTCATGACCGACGACTATCCGAAGTACGGTCGCTGAGCACGCAACTCGGCCTCGTCGGCGGCCCGAAGACCGGGCTGCCGACGAGCAGGGTCGAAGACAGGGTTGACTTCCTGATTTGGCCTAGATACCCTCAGGGGTATGTGTAGGCGAATGACCTGTCAACGATGTGGAAAGCCGACCTGGGCGGGATGTGGAGCCCACGTCGAGCAAGTGCTCGGCGATGTTCCCAAGGCGGAACGTTGCCGATGCGATGAAGCGGGAAGCTCGGCAGACGCCTCGAAGGCGGGATCGAAGGGTTTTCTACGAACGCTTCTCGGTCGCTGACCAACACGCGTGAGTTCCCGAGCTGATTCGCTCGGGTAGTTCCAAACGGCAGATGGGTCCAGACGACACCGACTGCGCGTCGAAGATCAGGCACTCGGAACGGTCGTTGGGAACATCGGATACGAACGTCACCAAGTAGCCATCGTCTTCCGATGTTGCATTGGGGCGAGGAGCCATCACGGTCTCGCTGCCGAACACTCCCGGCCCGAACATGTACGTGTCGGTCGATCCGGTGTGCAGGTCGTTGCGTGTGATGCCGTCGAACTGGAAACAACCAGGTGTCGGAACGACTGAGTAGTAGTAGCGGTAATCACGGCCCTGATATCGGCCATTCGTCATGCCGAACTCGGTGACACGGTCATCGAGGGGCCCCTCACGTGTCGCCCCGCTCGTGAGGTTGAATCTCCACCGGTATGGTCTCGAATCCATTGCGTACAGATCGAGGAATCGGAACATGCGGGTGTTCAGATCGGCGTCGGGTGGAACCGATGGGGACGGGTCGTATTGGAAGAAGCCATCGAGCACGACCCAGTGACCTTCGTGATCATGTTCCTCGAAGGCGTTGATCCAGTGCAGGACATATGTCGGATCGGCTTCGAACCAGCGCACATCGGACGATGAACCGCGGCGCGGAATGATGGCGAAACGCGTCGGCATGTGCGGATTCCATGTTGTTGCGTAGATCCCGCGAGACATCAGATCGGGATCCCAGAACAATGGACAGTCGTTGAGAATGGCAAAGTTCTCGGTGAAGGCCATGTCATGGGGGAGTCGAGCACCGGGGAGCTCGATGGGCACGTAGTGAACCAGCTCATGGTTGGCATCGACGACGCCGTAATGCATGTAGGGGGCCGTCGTCTCGTAGTTGAAGAACAGCAACTCGTTCGTGTTCTCGTCCACCTTCGTGTGCGCCGACACACCGCACGCTGGAAACTTGCCGTTCCAGGTAGCGCGCCCTCGGTCCTCGAGTGTGTGTGGATCCATCTGGTAGAGATCACCGCATTGGTAGAAGCTGGTGAGGGCAAGTCCTGCATGAACGACGACGTCGGTGCTCGAGGCGTCCTTCATTCTCGTTCGGGCGCCCCAGCCATCGGATCGCGGCGCCTTCAGTGGAGACTCGGCGAGACCCGACCACTGGGCTGAACCCGCTTCGGCTTCGATGGCCAAACCGCGGGTCGGAACGAAACGATTTCGATAGACAGCTTCGCCGTTGGAGAACGACATCATGTGGACCATGCCGTCTCCGTCGAACGGGTGATAGCGCTCGAGATTGGGGTGCAGCGGGTTCTCCGTGTTGCGAAGATAGACACCCTCGAGATCATCGGGAATGAAACCCTGCATCGGAAGATCGGTGGCGTCGTATTCGATGTGTTGCGGACGCCAAGCGCCGCTTCGATAAGGATGATCGTCACCGACTGGCAAGGTCGATGTGTGAACTCGATGAATTGTTGCCCCCATGCGACGCAACTGTACATTTGCGCAGCCCTATGTTGAATGCCGTCCTTCTCAGTTTCGGGGTCATCTTCGTTGCCGAGATGGGCGACAAGAGCCAACTCATGGCTCTGGCCTTCGCCGCCCGTTACAGACCAGTGCCGATCCTCATCGGGATCACGATCGCTACCGCATTCACGCATGCAATCAGTGTTGGTCTCGGTGCAGCGGTTGGGTCGCGACTGCCGACGGACGCCATTTCGATCATCGCCGGCTGCGCATTCCTGCTCTTCGCTGCTTGGACTTTGCGCGGAGATTCGCTCGATGTCGATGAGCTTGCCAAAGCTGAAGAACCTTCGGGTCGTCAGCGCAATGCTGTCGTCGCTGCCAGCGTTGCCTTCTTTCTCGCAGAACTAGGCGACAAGACCATGTTGGCCACGATCACTCTGGCGACGAAAGAAGGAATCTTCGGAACCTGGCTCGGATCGACTCTCGGTATGGTGGCCGCTGATGGGATTGCCATCGTGATCGGACTTCACCTCGGAAAGCGCCTGCCCGAGCGTTTCATTCGAATGGGAGCCTCGGTCCTATTCGTTCTCTTCGGAGTTCTCCTCATCATCGAGGGTGCCACGAGCTGACGTCGCTTCGGGTCCGAGCACGTCTTCAGCGGCTTGTCTCACCTGCCAGTCGCGATCCTCGAGAGCGCGGAGCAAGGCCGCATCGACGTCGGATCCCGAGAACTGCGCAAGTGCCAATACGGCCCGTCGACGAATCGCGGGCTTGTCGGCGCAGCCGGAAAGAACTGCAGAGAGTGAACGCTCATCGCCGATCGCTCCGAGGGCAGCAACAGCAGATTCGCGAACGAGAGCGTCCTCGTGGTCACGGGCCAACGCCATCAGGCGATCGATGACTCGCTCGCGGACATCTCGCTCAACATCGACTTCTGCCGCGGGGGGTGATTCTTCCGTCTCGGAGTCGTCGCGTGCTTGAAGTTGTTCACCACAGGCCCACGCAGCCATTTCGATGACGAGCGGGTCGGCGTCGCCGAGTAGTGGCACAAGGTCGACAGTCGTGTGTCGTGATGCAATCTCTGCGACGCGACGGCGCACAGCGGGATCGGGATCGAGAGCACTCGCAGTGAGAACGCTGTCGTCGAGCCGGCGGAGCCGCTCGAGAGCATTCAAAGCCGAAGCGCGGATTCGTCCTTGCGGATGATGGAGGTGAGCGAGAACGAAGTCGACATCTCCCGAGTGTCCGGCAACGACGACAGCAATGTGCAGACGTTCGACTTCGTCTCCGTCGGAAAGAGCGTCTCGATCGTTCACAGGCGGTTCAACAATGCGGTGACAAGCCAAGCGATGATCGATGCTGTCACCAGAGCCACCATGATTCCGACGAACGCAGCGATCGACCCGAGTCCGAGAAGATCCAGCACTTTGCGAGTCGTGACACGACCGGCATGTTCGATCTCGAACGTCCCATGTCGAGACGGAGTGTCGCCTCGTGCAGATCGCCGAGGTGCCTCCGGAGGCATCGGACGTCGGAGGTATTCTGAAGCCGATCGACGCCAACCGATGGCGACGAGTGCCACGAGTGCGAGAACCGTGACGATGGCGACGCGGACGGAGATTTCAGTGAGGGACACGCAACACGAAACGGTAGTCGCCCGCAACCTC
>JBDLRO010000021.1:0-3027 GCA_039800025.1 Actinomycetota bacterium
TCAAGGCCGAGGGCAGTGTTGCAATCGTGCAGTTGCACCATGCCGGGATGCGCTCGCCGGTCGAGCTCATCGGCGGAGCGCCACTGTGTCCATCGGAGGATGCGAAGACCGGTGCACGTGAAATGACAGTCGCGGACATCGAATCGACGATCGAGGACTTCATCGTTGCTGCGGAACGCTGTGAACGCGCAGGATTCGACGGCGTCGAATTGCACGGAGCTCACAGCTACCTGTTGTGCCAGTTCCTGTCTCCGGAGACGAATCGCCGAACCGATGCATACGGCGGTTCACTCGAGAATCGCGCTCGGCCGATCTTCGACATCCTCGATGGCATCCGCTCTCGCTGTCGCTCGGACTTCAACGTGTCGATCCGATTGTCTCCGGAGAGATTCGGTCTGAAGACGTCCGAGATCGTCACCGTGTACGAATGGCTCGTGGCATCGAAGACCGTCGACTTCATCGACATGTCGATGTGGGACGTCCGCAAGGAAGCCACCGATGAGGATGTCGCCGGTCGAACCCTCATGGAGATCTTCTCCTCGATCGAACGCGGTTCGACTCGGCTCGCGGCCGCTGGCAAGATCTACAACGCTGACGATGCCCGTTGGGTGCTCGACCAAGGTGCGGACATGGCAGTGATCGGGCGCGGGGCGATCCTGCACCACGATTTTCCGAAGCAAGTTCGAGCCACCCCGGACTTCGTCGTGCGGCCTCTCCCTGCCAGCCGGGACGTGCTCCGTGCCGAAGGACTTTCCGATACGTTCATCGGCTACATGGGCAACTGGCCCGGATTCGTCGGGGAGTGATCATGGGATCGATCAGCGGATTGTGATCGTCGTGGAGTGATTGGCGGAGGGTGATCGACGAAGTGTGATCGTCCGGATCGGATCAGCCGATTCGGTAACCGGCCTCGACGACCGCTGAACGTACCGCTTCGCCATGTTCGGGGCTGCGGACTTCGAGGACGACGTTCACCCCGGTCTCGCGCACGCTCAGATCGACGCCTTCTCGTACGTGTTCGATGTCGATCACGCTCGCACCTGCCTGGGCGAGCACAGCGAGTAGCCGGGACAACCCACCGGGTCTGTCGCTGATCGTCACGAACAGGATGAGTCGGCGCCCGGACAGCGTCTCATGGCGGCGGATGAGGCCGGGGACGACGCCGAGGTCGACATTGCCTCCCGAAAGCACGACGCACGTCGTGCCCTGCGATGCAGGAACCACACCGCCGGTGAGGAGTGCAGACACCCCCACGGCCCCGGCACCCTCGACGAACAACTTCGAGCGCTCCATCATCAGCATCATCGCGTCGGCAACCGAATCCTCGGGAACGGTGATGATGTCGTCCAGCCAGTGCTCGATCAGGGGTTTGGTCACGGCGCCAGGGGCCTTCACCGCGATGCCGTCGGCCAGCGTCAGCACCGGACCAGTCGGTGTCACCCCCGTGACGTACGGAGCGCACGACTCGATCTGCACTCCGATCACTCGCACTGACGGATCGTGGGTCTTCGCGGCAATGGCGACACCTGATGCCAGTCCGCCCCCACCGAGCGGCACGACGACCATCCGCAGATCGGGGATGTCGTCGATGAGTTCGAGGCCGAGGGTCGCCTGTCCGGCCACGACGACCGGATCGTCGTAGGGATGGCAGAACTGCATGCTTCCTTCGGCTGCCCGTTCCCGCGCGGCACGAACAGCGTCCTCGAGAGAGTCGCCCGCTTCGACGACAGAAGCTCCGTAGGCCCGACAGGCCGCCATCTTGGCGAGCGGGGCGTTCGTCGGGACGAAGATCTCACATGGCACACCGAACGATCTCGCAGCGAATGCGAGTGCCTGAGCGTGGTTGCCGGCACTGCCGGCTGTGACACCTGCCGATGCCGACGATCCGAGCGAAGCAAGCTTGCTCATCGCTCCTCGGATCTTGAAGCTGCCGGTGCGCTGCAAGTTCTCGGCTTTGAGAACGATCTTGCCGCCCGTCCGGTCACTGAGTGCGGCGGATCCGGTGACCGGCGTGTGTTTGACGACGGATCGACCGGCCTCTCGGGCAGCGTCCATCGCTGCGCGGGTGATTCCCGTCTCGACCATGCGCCTGACACCGTACCGGTCACATGGTCCCTACGATGAGCACGTGCGATGTCTCGTCGTGGCCAATGGATCCGACGCCGATCCCGGATTCGTGGGTGATCGACTCGGGCATCACGGGTACGCGTTGACGCACGCACATCGCGAACTCCCACACGAGTGGCCGAAACTCGAAGGCTTCGACCTCGTTCTCCTGCTCGGCTCCGAGTGGAGCGTCTACTGGCAGTCGGTGGCGTCGTCAGTCGAAGCGGAGAGTGCGCTCATCAGGAAAGCGAGAGACCGGGGCGTACCGGTTTTCGGCATTTGTTTCGGAGCGCAGATGGTGGCCCATGCACTCGGAGGTTCCGTCGTTCGGGCGAGCCAAGCCGAGGTGGGCTGGTACGACATCGCGTCACAACTGCCCGATGTCGTGGCGCCGGGGCCGTGGCTCCAATGGCACTACGACTCCTTCACCGTGCCATCAGATTTCCAGTGTCTCGCAACGAGTCCGGTCGGCCCTCAGGCGATTCTCCGCGAGCGGATCCTGGCAACCCAGTTCCACCCCGAGGCGACCGAGGCGATCGTGTCTCGCTGGAGCTCCGGCGAGGGGGCTCTCGAACTGGAACGGCTCGGGATCGAGATCGAGACCTTGATGAACGAGACCCACCGCCATGTCGTCGCAAGTCGATCGGCCAGTGACCGCCTGGTGGACTGGTTCGTGAACGAGGTCGCTCACTCCTGAACACTGGCGCGCCGGACTGCACGTTCACGGATCTGGCAGTTCACGAACATGTCACAGTCCGAGGGGTGAAGTTAGGAGCGCTCGGCGGACCCGTAGTAGGTTTGCTCCGATGTCGGATTTTCTGAGGTCCTACCTCGTCGTGTTCTGGTTCGGACTCGTCGCTTTGTTGTTGGCGTCGTTGCTCCTCGGAATCGCCGTTCTCTTGCGGCCGTCCAACCCGAATC
>JBDLRO010000022.1:0-5035 GCA_039800025.1 Actinomycetota bacterium
TTGGGGTATCTGTGGTTGATTCGACCCCAATGCGTTGTGCGCCCACGGGGGCAGCCTCAAGTGATTCGAGCGCCCGGAGAACCGGCAATCGATGGAGTAATCGGCAAACCTGTCACGGAAAAATGCCTCACCGCTGAAAATGACAACCCGACCTCGACTCTTCCAGTGTTCGCGGCCGAAGACCGATGCGACCGTCACACTGGAACGTCGGACATCACTAGTCAGATCGAGTCCATGACGAATAAACGCTTGAACGATCGGATCGGCTGACGGAACGTGGTTTCCCCAAAAGTCGGTCACTGCCAACGACCGTGTTCCGACTCGCCTCACAGCAGCGCCTCGATGAGCCTCGGACCACGTTGATTCATTGCCGAACGGAAGGCCGCCGAGAATTCCTCGATCGTCGACACTCGCACAGCCTCGACACCCATTCCTCCAGCCAGCTGCACCCAATCGAGATCCGGCTTCGAGAGATCGAACATGGACAGCGCCGTGCGATCACCTTCGGACATCAACCGAGAGGCTCCGGTCCGAGCCAACTCGATCTGCAAAATCGCATAGGCACGGTTCGAGAAGATCACAGTCGTCACATCCAAGTTCTCTCGGGCTTGGGTCCAGAACGCCTGCAACGTGTACATCGCTCCCCCGTCGCCGTGCAGGCACACAACCTTGCGATCGGGGCATGCGACGGCCGCTCCACCAGCCAACGGCAGACCCTGGCCGATCGATCCTCCTGTGAGAGACAAATGATCGAACGGTCGCGCTCCAGCCAGTGCGAGACCAGGTCCGAGACTGTTGGTTGCTCCTTCATCGGAAACGATGGCGTTCTCCGGTAAGTGGCGCGCCACGACTGCGCCGATCGTGAACTGATCGAGCCGTCCTGTCGGCTCGTCGGGCAATGACAGATCGGCGACATGTGCTGCCCCGCCACGTGCGACCATATCGGCGAGGGCAATGAGCGCGCCAGCCCCATCTTCGTGCGGATGAGCGAGATAGGTGATGGTCGTGTGTTCGTCGGTGCACCAACTCGGCTTTCCGGGGTAGGCGAAGAACGACACGGGCGGTGTTGCACCCACCAGGATGAGGTGATCGATACTGGCTAGTGATTCGACGAGTTGCTCTGCGAAATAGGGAAGACGCTCGACACCGGCCCGTCCGGCACCGCGTTCGATGCGCGGTGCGAAGGTGTCGCACAGCAGCCGAGCGCCAGTCGCGTGCGCAATTCGTCCCGCGGCTTCCAAACCTTCACCCACGAGAGAGTCTCCTCGCATCAGCAATGCGACGCTTTCGCCTTTGGAACGCGCATCGGACAGACGACGTGCAACATGGGAAATGACATCGTCGTCCACACGTGCAGGTCGAGGAATAGGCAATGGGGCAGCGCTCGACTCTGCCTCGAGCCATGCAACGTCGGCAGGAAGAATCAACGTGGCAATCTGTCCGGGTGACTGACGCGCCGCCTGCACAGCACGCGCCGCATCAGCTCCGACTGTGAGCGAACTTTTCGACGTGTGCACCCAGCCAGATACGGGCCGAGCAAACCCGACGATGTCACTGGCGAGTGGTGCGTCGTGAATGGCATGCGTCGTGGCGTGGTCTCCCACAACATTGACGATCGGTGATGCAGCTCGACGGGCATTGTGCAAGTTGGCGAGACCATTGGCGAGACCCGGCCCGAGGTGAAGAAGTGTCACAGGGGGCTTGCCCGCCATGCGCGCATAGCCATCGGCCATGCCGGTCACCACACCTTCGAAGAGACCGAGTACCGCGCGCATTCCCGGTACTCGGTCGAGGGCTGCCACGAAGTGCATCTCCGATGTTCCCGGGTTCGCAAAGCATGTGTCCACACCGCTGTCGACGAGCGTACGCAGCAGACTCTCTGCTCCATTCATGGTCTCTCCTTTGAGTGAGGCACCTACCCATTGTGACTGATGAGTATTGGGTCGAGCTGCCTCGAACGACGGCACAGACTCGATGCCTCGCTGTGGCGAAGCTGGCCAGTCATCCCACCCATGACCGCGACATGTCTAATGTTGAGCGAGATGTCCCCCGATCGCGAGCGTTCGCAATCCACCCCATCGCCACACGACGTCCTGCGGGACATGTGGACCAACCGGAGACGTGAAGCTGCAAGTGACCTCGAGTCGCTCTGCTCGACACTCGAGTCACTCGTGCAGTCTCCTACTGATGACGAGATCCGCTCACGAGCCCAGCTCCTGGCTCATCAGCTCGCAGGCGTCTTCGGCATCTTCGGATTTTCGGAGTCGAAAGCGACAATGGCGTGGATCGACACTGAACTGACAGATCCCGCGATTCTCGTCGAAACACTTCTCATCAGCGCGCGAGACCTTCTCACGTCACTTCCCTGACTTGTCAGAGAAGATCTCGCATCTCCTCGATCTCGGCCTGCTGACCAGCAATGATTGCTTCGCAGAGCGCCCGAACGTCGGAGTTCAACCCGTTTTCCAGTGCGTCTTCGGCCATCTGGATCGCGCCTTCGTGATGGGCAATCATCGCCTCCAGCCATGCAGCATCGAATTCCGATCCGCGCAACTGGGACAAAGTCGCGAGCTCGTCGAGTGTCATCATCCCGCTCATCATCGTGCTGTGATCCACGTTCGAATCCATCATCATCGACTGCCCCCATGCGGAAAGAAGCGACTTCATCTGCTCGATCTCCGGATCTTGGGCATCCTTGATCCGTTCGGCCAGAGAGCGAACCACGTCGGATGCGCCAACAGCAGGATCCAAGGCGATATCGGACATTTCGATTGCTTGTTCATGATGAGGAATCATCATTTGAGCGAACATCACGTCGTCATCGTTGAACTCCACGGCCGGAGAATCGCCCGATTCTTCGACGATCGACTCAGGAGTCGAATTCGACGAAGAGTCCGAAGAACTACAGGCTGCCGTGAGCATCAACGGTGCGAGACACAGACCAACGATCAACTTCGGCTTCATCGGGGTTTCCTTCCCATGCTGTCGCCGACGCAACGACAGATTTGCTTCGGATTTCTCCGCCAACCGTAACCAGCACTGACGAGAAAGTGTCGTCAGGAGGAAAATGCAGCGCGTACCAGTGCTGCTGACACACCGATCACCAGAACACCTGCTGAAGCTTCGATCTGTGTGACGCGAATCAGTCGCCGGCGCAAGTCGGCACCGGCTTGTCGTTCATCGACGAGCAGAAGTTGACGGCTCTTCCAACCGACTCCCAGCATCGCTGCGACGAGCGCGATCTTGATCCCGAAGTAGATTCCATGCGTCGAACTGAAGACCGCTGACGGACTCTCGTACAACCGAATGGCTTGAATCATCCCGGTGACAACGATGGCGATCACAGACCAAGACGCCATCGAACTGAAGCGGCGATATGCCGTGACGGCATGACTCGATTGTGCTGACGGCATGATGAACGCGACGATTGCCACAAGTCCCCCCGCCCATAGCGTGATGGCCGCAACGTGCACGATCCCGGCGGGCACACCGAGTACAGGCCATCTCATCGAGCGTGAGTGACCCGTGAACGGCATGGTCACGATGTGTGCGAGCACGAGCCCAGCGAGGCCCTTCACCGCTCGCTGCTCGAGTGGCCGCGAGTCCAAAGTCAACGTCACCATCAGCAGAATGAATCCGATCAGTGTGCGAACCACCAACATCGAACCTGCAGTTGTGTCGAAGATGCTGCCGATGTGTCGGAAAGAATTCTTGAACGACACTGCGTGGACGTCTGCAAGGTGGATCAAGGTCATCGCCGCTGGAGCAACGAACATCGCAAGCGCACCGAATTGAAGCGCAAGAGTCGCACGCGGCCGACGGATGATCCCCCGTGCGAGTATCAACTCGGAGACAACCAGTCCCCCGAAGATGATCAGTCCGAGATAGGCCAGCAACTGAAACACCCAACGAATCGATTCCGGAATCGGCTCGACGAACGCCCCGAATGATTGAGGTTTGGAAGAAGACTCGTCTTCGACTCCTTGGACAGCGAGTGGTTCCGTCGTTTCCGGGACATTGCTTGTCGTGGTCTGTTGCGGATCGCTCGATATCGGCGCCAAAGACTCCACTGGTGCAGGCGCAATCGAGAAGGTCACTCGGCCGGTGATCACATGCCCATCTGTTCCAACGAGTCGCCAGCGACCTGTCACCTCACCCTGCAAACCTTCGGGAAGCGCAAAAGCGATCACACTCGAGGACGTCCCATGGACAGGAGCTGGCAGAGTGGCACGGGATCCATCTGCGAGCACGATCTCGCCAGAAGCTGACTCGAGTGGCACCTCACCGGCGAACGTGAGCGACCAACTCGTCGGCGGCGAATCGAGGGCTGAGCCATCAGCCGGTTCGGACGAAGCCAAGGAATTGTGTGCGGAGACTGTACCGATCCCGATGAATTGCGAGCACACAACTGCGATTGTTCCGCCGACGAGGACCTTCTGCAAGCGCATCCGCCATCTCGAGCGAATGCCCAGAACTTCGATCGCGGGTTGCATTGGTACGGAGAGTACCCATTCAGTGTCTCGACAGGGGGTCAGGTCACGACAACCTCGACGACAAGAACCGAATTTCCTGTGGCGTGAAGCGTTCGATGGAACGCAATGACTCAGATCACTTGGCGAGCTGATTCATCCAGGTTGGCCATCAGCAATGCGAGTTGCGTGCGGTTGTCCTTGTCGAGTGCAGTCAGAATACGCGAAATGCGGTTTCGCACAGTTTGCGGACTGAGATACACCTGGTCTGCGATCTGCTTGTCCGTCAGACCTTCGGCAATCAAGACCATGATGCGACGATCCATACCGCTGAGGGAGAGCAGCCCGAGCACTCCTCGTTCACTCAATCTCTTCGCAACTCCGACAAGGCGGGTGTCTCCCAAGAATGTCTGACCCGCAGCAACCTCGCACACGCGCTCGATGATCGTGTCCGGACCGGCAGCTTTGTCCAAGAGGTCCGCGGCTCCTATTCGACTCGCTTCGAAGATGACTTCGTCCGATGCATACGCCGTCAAGAACAGCACGCGACAACTTGGGTGCTGTTC
>JBDLRO010000023.1:0-3892 GCA_039800025.1 Actinomycetota bacterium
AACAAATCCGACAGTCGGTTGAGATAGGGAACCACGTGTGATGGCGGAGGGGCTGCAGCGAGAGACTGCACCTCGGCTCGCCGGACCACGGTACGTGCCACATCGAGCCACGCCGCCACCAGGTTTCCCCCGGGCACGACGAACTCGGTCGGCGGATCGAAACGGGAGGAAAGGTCGTCGATCACGTTCTCGAGCCGTGTCACCATCGACGGTTCGACACACGTCTTGCCCGGCTCGAGCTTCGAGCGGTTCTCGGGCAGCGTGGCAAGTTCGGTCATCAGCACCCACAGATCTCTCATCAGAGGAATGAGCAATGACTCGACCTCGGAGCCTGCTCCCGCCTCGGCCCGAACCACTCCCAGAACTGCCTGCGCCTCGTCGACCATTCCATACGCCCTCGGGAGAACGCTGTCCTTCGCCACACGGCCGCCGTAGAAAAGTCCCGTGGTCCCGTCATCGCCATCACGTGTGTACACCGGTGCTCTCGACATGCGAGCGACGCTAGTGGCGCAATTCCACACGCCGCGGATTCGATCTGAGACCGCTGGCACGAGAACCTGCTCGAACCTCGAACGGTAGGGTTGGAAACGATGCCTCGACAGCTCTACCTCGACGCCCTGAAGGAACGAGTGATCGTGTTCGACGGTGCATTCGGCACCTTCGTTCAAGGTCTCGACCTCGGACCCGACGACTTCGGCGGAGCGAGTCTCGAAGGGTGCAACGAGATGTTGTGCGCCACTCGGCCCGATGTCATCGAGAGCATGCACGCTGCCTTTCTCGACGTGGGAGTCGACGCCCTGGAGACTGCCAGTTTCGGCAGCTTCTCCACGGTTCTCGCGGAGTACCAGATCCCGGAAAAGGCCTTCGACTTGAACGTTGCCGCCGCGAGCATTGCTCGACGCGTTGCGGCCGATTACGAAGTCGATGGGCGCACTCGCTTCGTGGCGGGGTCGATCGGACCTGGAACGAAACTTCCCAGCCTCGGTCACATCGCATTCTCGGACCTGAGAGATGCCTACGTCGAACAGGCCCGCGGTCTTCTCGTTGGCGGCGTCGACCTCTTCCTCATCGAGACCTGCATGGATCTTCTCCAGATCAAAGCTGCCATGATCGCGTGTCGCCGAGCCATGCGCTCCGAAGGTCGCGAAGTTCCGATTCAGGTCCAAGTCACCATGGAGACGACCGGTCGCATGCTCGTCGGCAGCGAAATCGGTGCCGCATTGACGTCGATCGGGGCGATGCGACCCGACGTCTTCGGTATCAACTGCGCGACCGGACCGGCCGAGATGCAAGAGCACATCCGATATCTCAGCCAGAGTTGCCCGGTTCCGATCAGCGTTCTTCCCAACGCCGGCCTGCCGAGTGTCGTCGACGGCCGCACTCACTACGACCTCACTCCTGAGGATCTCGCGAAGTTCCATCTGCACCATGTTGCGGATCTCGGCGTCGGTGTCGTGGGTGGATGTTGTGGAACCACACCTGCTCATCTCGCCGCAGTCGTCGAGGCCGTGGGATCGATGGCAGCCCCGAAACGATCGCCCGTCATCGAGCCGAGCATTTCGTCGATCTACTCGTCGGTTCCGATCGAACAGGACAACTCATTCCTGATCATCGGCGAGCGCACCAACACGAACGGCTCGAAGGCCTTTCGCGATGCGATGCTGGCTGCCGACTGGGACACGTGCACGAAGATCGCGACCGAACAGATTCGCGAAGGTGCTCACGTCCTCGATGTCTGCGTCGACTTCGTCGGGCGAGATGGAACTGCCGACATGGATGCAATTGCGGCTCGCTTCGCCACGCAGGCGAGCGCACCTCTCGTCCTCGACTCCACCGAACCTCCTGTCATGGAGGCGGCCCTCCACCACATCGGCGGACGGTCGATTCTCAATTCGGCGAACCTCGAAGACGGCGAGCAGTCCGGCAGCAGGCTCGACGCGGTGATGCGTTTGGCCAAGGAATACGGCTCAGCGGTGATCTGTCTGCTGATCGACGAGCGCGGCCAGGCACGCGATGTCGAGTGGAAACTCGAAATCGCCCACCGCATTCACCGCCTCGCGGTCGACCGATACGGGCTCGATGCCAGCGACCTGATCTTCGATGCACTCACATTCCCGCTTTCCACGGGAGAGGCTGATCTGCGACTCGATGCGAAGCACACGATCGACGCGATCAGACGCATCAAATCCGAGATACCGGGATGCTTCACCACTCTTGGCATCTCCAACGTCAGTTTCGGATTGAACCCCGCCGCCCGACACGCACTCAACAGCGTCTTTCTCCACGAATGCGTGCAAGCCGGACTCGACTCGGCCATCGTTCATGCAGGCAAGATCATGCCTTTGGCTCGCATCCCCGAGGAGCACAAGGAGACCTGTCTCGATCTGATCTACGACCGTCGACGCGAGGGATACGACCCGCTCACACGACTTCTCGAGATCTTCGCAGACGTGAAGTCGGTCGTGGCAGTTCGCGAGGACCGCAGCGGATGGACGATCGAGCAAATATTGAAACAGCGAATCATCGACGGCGACCGTGAGGGCCTCACCGACGATCTGCAGAGAGCCGTCGATGCAGGACATGCTCCCCTTGCGATCGTCAATGACATCCTCCTCGATGGCATGAAGGTCGTGGGCGAGTTGTTCGGGTCGGGTCAGATGCAATTGCCCTTCGTGCTCCAGTCCGCGGAGACCATGAAGACCGCTGTTGCATACCTCGAACCGATGATGGAGAAGGAGGAGTCGGGCTCCTCGAAAGGGGTTCTCGTTCTCGCAACGGTCAAAGGCGACGTCCACGACATCGGCAAGAACTTGGTCGACATCATCTGCACGAACAACGGCTACCAGGTGCACAATCTCGGCATCAAGATTCCGATCTCCGAGATGCTCCAGAAGGTCAAGGAAGTGAATGCAGATGCACTCGGCATGAGCGGCCTCCTCGTGAAGAGCACCTTGATCATGCGCGAGAACCTCATCGAGATGAACGAGACGGGAATGTCGAACGTTCCTGTGCTGCTCGGCGGGGCTGCACTGACACGCTCCTACGTCGAGAAGGACCTGCGCGATGTCTACGACGGGAGGGTCTTCTACGGGCGCGACGCGTTCGAAGGCCTTCGGACTCTCGAGGCGCTGATGGAAATCAAGGCTTCCGGAATCGACGACCCCGACTTCGGTCGCGTCCCCAGTGGTCGAGTCCTTCCCGAGCGCAACACGACCGAACTTCCGTCCTCCGATCTTCCTCGTCGCTCTCCTGATGTCGTCGCCGACAATCCGGTTTTCGTTCCGCCATTTCTCGGCTCGCGCATCGTCAAGGGCATCGGAATCGATGAGATCGTCCAGTACGTGAACGAAACAGCCCTGTTCCGGAACCAATGGCAGTTCCGCCCCGAGAAGGACGAGAGTGACGAAGCGTTTCGAGAGCGGATGCGTCCTCTCCTGCGCGAAGAGCTGGCGTTGGCGAAATCGGCCGGCTACCTCGTCCCGCAGGTCGTCTACGGCTACTACTGCGTGAACTCCGATGGTGACGATCTGATCGTGTGGTCCGACGAGACGCGCACCTCGGAACTGACGAGGTTCACGTTCCCGCGCCAGGACAAGGCGCCATACATGTGCATCTCCGATTTCTTCAGAGCCGTTGGCAATGAGTGCGACTACGCGGCATTTCACATCGTGACGATGGGCTCGGCCGTATCGGAGAGAGCCGCAGAACATTTCGCAGCCAATGAGTACCAGAAATATCTGATGGTTCACGGACTCGGAGTGGAAATGGCCGAGGCGCTCGCCGAGTTCTGGCATCGTCGCATTCGCGAGGAATGGGGTTTCGCCACGGAGGATGGTCCGACGATCGGCGGACTGTTCCGACAGCAATATCGCGGCGGACGCTACTCTTGGGG
>JBDLRO010000024.1:0-6976 GCA_039800025.1 Actinomycetota bacterium
GGTGAGAAGGCTATGCGTCTGATCGTTGCTCGATGCAGTGTGGAATACGCCGGACGCCTCGAAGCAACACTTCCGGAAGCCGTTCGCCTGATCATGGTCAAGGCCGACGGCTGCGTTGCGATCCACAGTGACGGGGGCGCATACAAGCCCCTCAACTGGATGAACGCCCCCAACACGATCGTCGAATCCGAGGGCCACTGGGTGGTCTCGAATCCGAAGGGAGAGCAGTTGCGGATTTCCCTGCACGAGATCCACTCCGACTCCTCCCACGAATTCGGAGAAGATCCAGGGCTCCTCAAGGACGGAGTCGAAGCTCACCTCCAAGAACTTCTCGCTGCCGTGCCCGACGCGATCGAGTCGGGGTTGACCCTCGTCCGAAGGGAGTGGCCAACAGCGATCGGCCCCGTCGACCTGATGTGCATCGACGCTCAGGGTCGCTATGTCGCAATCGAAGTGAAGCGCAAAGGCGAGATCGACGGAATCGAGCAGCTGACTCGATATCTCGACGTCTTGAAACAGGATCCTCTTCTCACTGGACTACGCGGGATTCTTGTGGCGCAATCGATCAAACCACAGGCAAGAGTCGTCGCCGAACAGCGAGGCATCGCGTGCTCACAGGTCGACTACGACGAATTGCGAGGTCGCCGACCGGAAGAGTTGCGGCTGTTCTGACTCTCGATCGATGAGATCAGGAGTGCTGCACGAGCCCTTGATCGATCACCCACGATCTCCGACCGAGGTGGTGAACAGCGTGCGACCGGGCTCGACCGTCCACATACGAACGGTCAACGCGTCACCCGGCATCACCGGTGAAGAGAAGCGGCCTTCGATGTGCGCGAAGCGAGTCACGTCGTCATTGCACAGCGCCTTCAGCAGAGCCCGACCGGTGAATCCATACGTGCACAGACCATGAAGAATGGGGCGGTCGAATCCCCCGATCGCAGCGAAAGACGGATCGGTGTGAAGCGGATTGCGGTCTCCCGAAAGGCGGTAGACGAATGCCTGATCCGGCGACGTCTGCATGGTCACTTCGTGATCGGGAGTGCGAGCCGGCGGCTCGTTTTGAGGGCCCGATGGACCGCGGTCTCCACCCCATCCTCCTTCGCCGCGAATGAAGACCGACGAGCGTGTCGTCCAGAGCGGCTCACCACTCGCGAGTTTGGTCTCGGCCTCGGTGACGACGACTGCCGCCTTGCCCTTGTCGTACATCGCGACGACTTTGTCCTGAACGGTCGCCTGACCCTCTACTGGAATCGGTCGATGCAGCGTGATGGCCTGCGATCCGTGCACCAGCAACGCGAAGTTGAACGAACCGATCTCCGACATCGCGCTCTTTCCGGGCGACATCGTTCCCGATCCGGCAACGACTGCGAACGTCGGATACACGCGCTGGTCGACATCTTTCGTGTTCTCGGTGGAGAACTGCAAATCACTCTGGCCGGCGCCAATGCCGACCGCGTAGAGCAATGCATCCTTCGATGTCCACGACATCGTTCGCACCTCGCCGACTGCCCCAACTGCATCCGGGTTCAAAGCCATGTCTGTTCTCCTGTGTCGAATATCTCGGGTATGTGAATTCTTGCGTGATTGTGCTGACGCGTCAGGGTCGGGTGATCAACCAGTCTCAGCGTGGCTGAGGCCAACCGCCCGGAGTTCCGTCCATTCCCGAGTTCTTGCGTGCCGATGCCAACAACTCGGCAACGATCGGCCCCAACTTCGTCGGGTCGTCGACAGGAGTTTGACGCGGACCTCTCACCCATCCCTCGGCGACAGCCAGTACGTCGCCGCTGGCTTCGAAGACACGCCCGGTCACACCTGCTGCTTCGTCGGAGGCGAGCCAGGTCACGATGGGAGCGATCCATCGCGGGGATCGGCGCTCGCGGTCCTCATCCGTTTCCGGAGCCGGTCCGAGACCCTCGGTCATTCGAGTCAATGCAACAGGAGCAACCGCATTCACGGTCACGCCGTATCGCGACAATTCGAGAGCTGCGATGTTGGTGAACGAGGCAATGCCAGCCTTCGCCGCTCCGTAGTTCGTCTGTCCAGGGTTTCCGTAGATACCCGACACCGAGGTGGTGTTGATGATGCGACCGGACACGGGCTTTCCGGCCTTGGACTGTTCGCGCCAGTACACGGCAGCGAAACGACTCGGCGCGAACGTTCCCTTCAGGTGAACGTCGATGACTGCATCCCATTCGGCCTCGGACATCGAGAACAGCATCCGATCCCGAAGGATTCCAGCATTGTTCACGAGGATATTGAGATCGCCGAACGTCTCGACGGCAGTGTTCACGAGCCGCTCTGCACCGGCCCAGTCGCTGACGCTGTCACCGTTGGCGACGGCCTCGCCGCCCATCGATCGAATCTCCTGAACGACCTGCTCGGCCGGTGAGAGGTCTCCGCCACTCCCGTCGACGCTTCCGCCGAGATCGTTGACGACGACCTTCGCTCCTTGTGCAGCCAGACTCAACGCGTGCTCTCGTCCGATGCCGCGTCCCGCTCCGGTCACAATGGCAACTCTTCCCTCACACAAACGGGCCACGGTCCGTCCTCCTCGTCTTGTCTCCAGTCATGCGCACGACGACGCTCCAACGAGCCCGATCCTAGAGAAGTCGTTCGCCTCGCCCCCAGTCCGCACGAGCCACGAGCCACGAGCCACGAGCCACGAGGATCCCTAGCCTGTCCTCGTGGCAAAACAGCAGAACTCGAAAACTCCGACGATGAGTTCACGATCAGGCAGTTCACGATCAGGCAGTTCACGATCAGGCAACTCCCCATCGGCACTCATCGTCGGAGCCGGACCAGCTGGAGTCGCCGCCGCCATCACACTGGTCGACAGGGGCGTCTCGACGACCATGATCGACAAGGCCACATTTCCACGAGACAAGTGCTGCGGCGACGGTCTCACCACTCTCGCATTGCGCGAACTCGAACATCTCGGCCTCGACCCCGCCACCGTCGCCAACTGGTCCGACATCGACGAGGCGTGGTTGCGATCGCCATCTGGACGCGAGGTGCGGCTTCCTCTTCCCTCGACCGGACTCTTCGCCGCTGTGGCGCCGCGTCGAGATCTCGATTCCGCCCTCGTGGATCTCGCTCGAGCTCGAGGCGTGCAGGTCCTCGAAGGCGTGACGTACTCCGAGCTGAGCCAGGATCCTCACGGTGTCCATCTGACCGCGACACGTGACGGCAGCGAGATCGAACTCGACGCCACGTGGCTCGTGGCTGCCGACGGAATGTGGAGTCCCGTTCGCAAGAGCCTCGGTCTGACGCCGTCCACCTACCTCGGCGAGTGGCACGCATTTCGGCAATACGCGTCGAATGTCACCGGACCCGCCCGAGACCGTCTCATCGTCTGGTTCGAAGAGGACCTCCTCCCCGGATACGCGTGGAGCTTTCCCCTGCCTGGAGGACGAGTCAACATCGGTTTCGGCGTGCTGCGTGACGGTTCACGCCGCATTCAGGACATGGCCGAGATCTGGCGGCACTTCGTCGGTCGGCCGCACATACGGGCATCACTCGGCGAAGGTGCCGTTCTCGAAGATCGACACACGGCATGGCCGATCCCTGCACGAATCGATTCCGCGACGACGGGCGCGGATCGGGTTCTCTTCACGGGAGACGCCGTCATGGCGTGCGACACCCTCACCGGCGAAGGTATTGGTCAGGCACTACTCACTGGACGACTCGCTGGTGAGGCCATTGCTTCGAACCAGGGTTCGACCGATGAAGACGTCCGCTCCGTACGAGATTCCTACCGCAAGAGCATCCGCCATCATCTCGTTGCCGACCATCGGATGTCCACAACACTTTCTCGCGTCCTCGCCCACTCGCGTGGCGCCCGCGGAGCGATTGCTCTCGTGGCGCACTCCGGCACATGGGGACGGACCCACTTCGCCCGATGGATGTTCGAGGACGAGCCCCGGGCCATCGTGCTGACCCCCCGCCGTTGGCACCGCAAACTGCTTCGCTCACCGGGACCATACCGGCCGTCGGCTACGTTCGATTCATGCGCACTCGACTGACCGAACTTCTCGACATCGAGCATCCGATCATGCTCGCCGGAATGGGAGGAATCTCGTACTCGGACCTCGTCGCAGCTGTCAGTGAGGCAGGAGGAATCGGCACGTTCGGCGCAGCGCCGATGCGTCCAGGTCAACTCGATGCAGAGATCGAGCGCGTCAAGACCCTGACCTCGAAGCCATTCGGAGTCGACTTGTTGACTGCTGTTCCTTCCCAGCTCGAACGTGACGTCCAGAGCGTCATCAGCGGCGGAGCCAGAATCTTCGTCGCCGGTCTCGGAGTTCCGCGAGAGATCATCGATGTCCTGCATCAGAACAACATCCTCGTCGGTTCGATGTGCGGCAAGGTGCGCCACGCTCAGGACGCAGTCGCGAGCGGATGCGATTTCGTCGTCGCGCAGGGAACCGAGGGTGGCGGACACACGGGAACCGTGGCAACGATGGCTCTGGTTCCCCAGGTCGTCGACGCAGTCGGTGACAAGGTTCCCGTCGTTGCAGCCGGAGGCCTCTTCGATGGCCGGGGACTTGCTGCGTCGATTGCCCTCGGCGCAGACGGCGTGTGGATGGGAACCCGTTTCATCGCAACCCCCGAAGCCCACGCGCCAAATGCGTACAAGCAGAGGCTGATCGAGGTCCCTGAAGATGGCACGGTGGTGTCGCGTGCGTACACCGGCAAGACGTGTCGTGTCGTGCGAACCGAGTGGACCCAGCAGTTCGAGGAGCATCCCGAGAATCTCAAGAAGTTTCCCGAACAGGTTCTCGTTTCGATCCAGGCTGGAGCGAATCACATGGGCGATCCTCCGGAGACCGAGATCGATGTGGCACGGGAGTTCATGCCCGCTGGGCAAGGTGTGGGGGCCATCCACGACCTGACTCCGGCAGGCGAACTCGTCCGGCGCATCCTCGCCGAAGCCGAGATCGCCATGGATGCCGTCCAGCGCGTGCGCCGCTGATCGCCGACTCGACGTCACACCACCACTTCACATCATGTGGAAACTACTGAGGTCGAATCACGACATTCGACGCGTCTTCATTGCTCAAGTCATCTCGTACATGGGCGACTGGTTCAGCTTCGTCGCCCTCGTCGGGCTCGTCGACGATCTCACAGGGTCCAGTTTCCTCGTGTCGCTCGTGATGGTCGCATTCTCCCTGCCCTCGTTCCTCGCGTCCCCGATCGCCGGACCGATGGTCGACCGATTCGATCGACAGCGAATCCTCGTGGTCGTTTCGATGATCCAAGCTGTTTCCACCCTCGGTCTGCTCCTCGTCGATGACGGAACCGTCTGGCTCGCCTTCGTCTGTCTCAGTTCGGTCTCCGCCCTGGCTGCCGTCGTGAAGCCGGCGACCGAGGCGGCCATCCCGAACCTCGCACGCAATCGCGATGAGATCGCCAAGGCGAACTCGCTTCTCGGATCGACATGGGGAGTGATGTTGGCCGTTGGCGCGGCGATCGGGGGATTCTTCTCGTCCGCCTTCGGTCGCGATGCAGCCTTCATCGCCAACGCGATTTCCTTCGCTGCGGCCGGAGCAGTCTTCGCCATGATTGGTCGACCGATGCAGAACGAACGCCGACATTCGACGACTCGAATGCGGCCGATCGCCGACATGGCCGAAGCTCTCGGTCACGCTCGTCGAGATCCGGTCCTTCTCGCTCTCATGTTGTCGAAGACGACTTTTGCGATCGGTGCAGGCGTCGTGAGCCAACTCGCAGTTCTCGCTTCGGACGTCTTCGGCGGAGGCGACGCTTCACGAGGCTTGTTGATCGGCGCCCGGGGTGTCGGTTCCGGTTTGGGCCCTCTCATCGCAGCTCGGTACACGGGAGGCGAACTCCCGCGGGTTCTCCGTGTCTGTGGAATCGCCGGCCTCGTCTTCAGTGGCAGTTACCTGATCGGTGCATGGATGCCCGTGCTCGCTCTGACGGCAATCTTCATCACCATCGCTCACCTCGGCGGCGGGGCCCAGTGGACGCTGAGCACATACGGCCTCCAGATTCGTTCTCCCGACGCAGTTCGCGGTCGGATCCTTGCAGGCGACTTCGCGCTCGTGACTTTGACGTTGTCGATCTCGAGCGCGCTCGCAGGCGTGGTGTCAGAAGCCTTCGGAGTCCGGCAGGCAATCAGCGCATTCGCCCTCGCAGCCGCAGCTGCAAGCCTGATTTATGTCAACGCGACGCGGAGTCTGCGCACGCGGCTGCAGCCTCCGACACCCGCTGAGCCCGCACATCGTTCGCCAAGTTCTTCGCCATCTGGTTCATGACGTAGGCGACGGCGAGTTCGCGCTCCGGATGAGCGAACGCAACCGATCCTCCGGCTCCCGGGTGCCCGTACGCGCCAGGACCCGAATAGGGAGAGAACGGTCCGTGCGTCATGAATCCCATCCCGAACGTCGTCGGCATGATGAGACACGCGTCGGGTTCCCCTGCCGACGTCACCGTGTTGCGCACGACATCGACAGTGCTCGGTGCGAGAAGTCGAACGCCATCGACGGAACCGAGCGTCGCCGAATAGATGCGAGCGAGTGAGCGAGCGTTGGTGATGGCGTTGGCGGCGGGAATCTCCGCTGCATGAACGTCACGACGGTTGAACGCGCCATCGACCGAGAAGGCACCGTTCAGACTGAGCGCCTGACCGCCCGGCGAATTGGGACCGAGGAATTGCTCCATCATCGCCTTGATGGCCGGATCAGCGATGTCATCCGCCCCGGTATCGAGGCTTCCGATCATCGGCGACACCCGCGGCTCGAGGTGCTCGGGCAGACCGATCCACAACTCGACACCGAGCGGATCCACGATCTCGTCCGTCACGAATGTTCCAAGCGAACGCCTCGCCGGGTCGACGCGGCGAACGAGTTCACCGGCGAGCCAGCCGTATGTCAGAGCGTGATAGCCGTGCGTCGAACCGATCGGCCAGCGAGGCTTCGTCTCGGCCAGTCGAGCTGTGACCGTATCCCAGTCG
>JBDLRO010000025.1:0-4552 GCA_039800025.1 Actinomycetota bacterium
TGTGATCGTGAGTAACGACGCAGTGAACATCACGGCTGAGCGGCTTGGTCGTGGTGTCGTCACTGTGGTGCCCATCACATCTCAGACCGCGATCGTGCATCCGTTCCAAGTGCTCTTGCCGGCGAAGTCGACCGGTCTGAGCAGGAACTCGAAGGCACAGGCCGAACAGGTGAGATCCGTGTCAGTCGAACGCCTTGGTCGGGTGATCGGTGAACTGACCCAGGAGTTGCAGGAAGAACTGGATGATGCGTTGCGACTTCACTTGGGTCTGTGAACTCCGAAGTCGACTCGAATTCGAAATGGTTCGACATCGCCTACTCGTCAACGGTGCGTGCGCGAACCATGCCCTGCGCAGTGCCGGCCGTTCCTCTCGAGCGGCTGAGGGGTCCTCGTTGCCCGGCACTAACCTTCCGGGCGGACAGATCGACCTGTGACCGAGGATTCTCGTCACGACTCGGTCCACCTCTCGCCGGGTTAGCTCAGTGGTAGAGCAACCGCCTTGTAAGCGGTAGGTCGTGGGTTCAATCCCCACACCCGGCTCCATGTGATGTCGCGAGACATCCGCAACGTGTGAGGGAACTCTCGCAGAGGTTCGTTCAGAGCATTTCGCGGATGCGAGCGAGGAGAACTTCGAGAGCTGCCTCGTTGTGCCCGCCTTCGGGGAAGATCACATCGGCATGACGCTTGCTCGGCTCGATGAACTGCACGTGACTCGGCCGCACCGTCGTCAAATATTGCTCGATGATCCGCTCATGCGTCCGGCCGCGCTGCGTCACGTCCCGTTGGAGTCGACGGGTGAGTCGGATGTCGGCATCCGTGTCGACGAAGATCTTGAGGTCGAACAGCTCGCGCAGTGACTCCTCGAAGAGCGCAAGGATGCCTTCGAACACGATGATGCGCGCCGGATTGACGATGGTGACGTCCGTCGAGCGATTGTGCTGCGCGTAGTCGTAGACGGGTACTTCGACGGACTGGCCACCGATCAAATCGGTCAACTGCTCCGTCATCAGATTCCAGTCGAATGCATCGGGATGGTCGTAGTTCGCACGCGCCCGCTCTTCGAAAGCTTGATGCGATCGCTCGATGTAATACGCGTCCTGTTTGATCAGAGCCAGTTGATCGTTGCCGACTGTCGCAGCGAGACGCTCGGCAACGGTCGTCTTGCCCGAGCACGTACCTCCGGCGACACCGATCACGAACGGACGTTTCACCGTCCCAACGGTAGCCATGTTCGGGCAGTTGTGATTGTTCGAGTGCCGGAGAGCTCGTGTCTCGTCGATGTCGCTGATCCGACGTCGAGGCCGCGATCCTTAGCACATGGGGTACTCACGATGCAGTCCAATTGGTGGTGTGAGGATCCTTGTAATCAACACTGTTGACGGGCAGGCTTGAACAATGGCGTTGAGCGAGCGGGAGAAGGCAATTCTCGACTTCGAGCGGACATGGTGGACCGAAGACGGAGTCAAGGACGCACTGCTCAGAGAGCGCTTCCAGTGCTCGCCCGACGACTATTACAACGAGCTGAACAGGCTCCTGGATACCCCGGACGCACTGGCGTACGATCCTCTTGTCGTTCGCCGGCTGCACAGGGCCCGCGAACGGCGCCGACGGATGCGCCTCGACGGCACTTCTGACACCGGAGGTATGCAGGTATGAGCAGAGAGAACCTTCCCCCATCGGGAACACGTGGCGGGCGCCAGGCTGCTGGAGGTGTCAGCATCTCCACGTCACTGAGCGTGATCGTTGCCGCCATCGCTGTCCTCCTCGGATTCTTGATCCTGCGCGACATCAACCGCGATCGCACGGGTGAAGTCTTCGATCCGAGTGTCGAAGTGCCCACCGATGACAGCTCGCTCGATGGCGGCAGCACGACCATGCCCGTCGAGACGCTGGCTCCCAATCGCACCGGCTTCAAGATCGTCGTCGCCAACTCATCGGGTGTTCAGGGTGCAGCGGGTCAGATGACGACTGCCTTGCAGGCCGAACAGTTCGTCGTGTCCCAGCCGGTGAACGCAGATCCGACAGTCGGGAAATTGACCACGACGGTCGTCTACTACGTTCCCGGTTTCGAGAGCGCAGCATCGATGGTGGCTGACGTCCTCGGAGGCGTGCAGATTCTGCCCGTGCCGGTGCCTCCGCCGATCGAAGGTGGAAGCCTCGGCGAAGCCGTGGTGTTGGTCATGCTCGGCACCGACCTCGCCGGCAAGCTGTTGCCGGGTGCGTTGCCGGAAACTCCGGTCGGCACCACGACGACATCATCGTCGTCGACGCTCGCCCCGAGTTGACGATCGCGCCGGTCTGCTGATTCAACTGACTCGAAAGTCAGCCGAATCGCATGACCGGACGATTCGACATCACTGAACTTTCATCGAACGCAACATGTCGAGTGCTGCGTGCTCGATGCACCACAGCGGTTCGGCAAGGGCGCGGTCCTGTCCGTAGAGATCGCCGATCGACACGCAGGGATTCGGCCGAACGACGTCCGCATCGAGGTCTTCGTCGAGGTCGATCATGCCGAAGATGCCGGCTACCGGCCGGTCGAACGAGTACGCGAGATCGATCACGCTGCCGGTGACTTTGCCTTGTGCGCTCGTGGCGTCGAAGCACCCTTCGGCGGTGATGACGAGATCGGCTGAGGTGATGCGGTCGTCGAGATTCACCTCGTCGGCCACCATGTCGAATCCCGGAATGAGGTCTGCGCCGAGAGCGGCGAGCGCACCCGCCAGTCCGCCCGCGGCGCCGGCTCCTTCGATGGCGGTGACATCGACTCCGAAGGTCTCGAAGTATCGCTGGGCCAATTGCTCGAGACGATTGGTGAGAAGGCGCACCTGGGTCGGTGTTGCTCCCTTTTGAGGGGCGAAGACGCGAGCCGCATCGGTGAAGGAGGTGGTGACGTCACACGCCACGATGAAGTCGACGGCTTTCAGCCGTGCAGGAGAGCGGATGGCATCGAGTGCACCGAGACCGCCATCGGTGGTTGCCGATCCGCCGAGGCACACGATGATGCGGGTGGCACCGAGATCGAGTGCGTGATCGATCAACTCACCGGTTCCGATCGTCGATGCTCGGACCGGGTCGTTCGTCGTCGGGCCGCCGACGAGTGTGAGGCCGCTCGCTCGAGCCATTTCGATGACGGCGGTGTTGTTGTGGAAACGCCATTCGGCTCGTACCTGCTTTCCGAGAGGTCCGGTCACGACGGAGGTTCGGTTGGGTCCGCCGAGAATGTCGAGAGTCCCTTCGCCGCCGTCGGCGAGCGGGATTTCGTCGCAGTCGTAGCCGAGTTCCCAGCACGCGTGACCGATCGCGCGGGCGACGTCGTGGGCACTTGCCGTTCCCTTGAACTTGTCGACTGCAGCCGCGATGCGCATGTCGTCAGTCTGTCGTGGATCGCCGCTGTCGACCTGAATTCAACGATCGTGACTTCATCGACATGGCTTCATCGATCGTGACGTCATCGATCGTGACGTCATCGATCGTGACTTCATCGCCATGCGCCCGAACGATCTCCGGCGATAAGGTTTCCTCATGGCCGTCACCATTCGCATTCCGACAACTCTGCGTCCTCTGTCCGGGGGCAACTCAACTGTCGACGTTGCGGGGGCGACGCTCGGTGAAGTGCTGGCAAACCTCGAAGCGGCCCACCCAGGATTCAAGGATCGCTTGTTCGACGATCAGGGCGGTCTGCGTCGATTCGTCAACTTGTTCGTGGCGGACGATGACGTGCGCTACTTGCAGGGTCTCGACACCCCCGTGCCCGATGGCGAGACGGTGAGCATCATCCCCGCTGTTGCCGGCGGCTGACTCTTCCGGACGTCAAGGCCGAGAGCGGTGCGGACCGGGGTGACCGGCTCGTCGAATGCAACGAACTCCGGCGCGCGGAAGAAGAACATCACATCGCTCGGCTGCACGTTGTTCGAGGATGTGTGTGACATCGACTTCGGAGACTCCGAGACGTGCTCGGCGTATTGCCGCATCCAGGGCTGAAGCGGGGTTTGGATCCCCATGATTCCATCCATGTTCCATGGCGGCTTCGAGTTCATCTTTCGACAATGCTCGAGCGATCGATTCGGGGAGGAGACCGCTCGCCACTGCAGCTCGCACCATTCCGTCTGGTGCGGGCGGGGGAGCAAAGTCCCATCCATCGAGGCCGACTTCCTCGGCGATGACGTCGAGGAGCATGAGTGCTTGCCAGATTTCGGTGACCTCTTCATTCGTCAAGCGACCAGTTCTGATGAGGGCGTTGGCCATGTCGTACGCAGCACCTGCGCGACGTGGTCCTGCACACAGAATCTCGATCACACCGACGCCGTTGACAACGCTGCTCGAAAAGATCACCCGATGTTCATTGTGGAGAACGGTGAGGGTGTTCCAACCAGCGAGCGTGTCGTGCGAAGACCAGTTGGACAGAGGGTGACTTCCAATCGGATTGTCACACAGAGCGACAACCGACACCAGCACACCTTCTCGCTGTTCAAGCCGTAACTCTTCGAGATATTCGACGAACACATCGTTGAAGACGATTTCGGCCTGACCGCCAGGAAAACCCTGGCCG
>JBDLRO010000026.1:0-3985 GCA_039800025.1 Actinomycetota bacterium
CGAGGCGAAGACTGCACGGAGCTCCATCGCTCCTCGTGGTGTTCGCGTCTGCGAGCCCCGAGTCGTAGCGAAAGGAGGAAAACATGGGAAACCCCCGTCCGGAAAACGTGGCGAAGGTCGCCGAGATCGCAGACAAGATGTCCGCGGTCGACATGATCGTCGTCACGGAATACCGAGGACTGACGGTTGGTGATCTGGCCACATTGCGCACGTCGTTGCGCGGTGTCGATGCAGAGTTGAAGGTGTTCAAGAACACGTTTGCTCGACTCGCAGCCCAGAAAGTCGGCAAAGAAGCTCTGGCTGATCTGCTCGTCGGACCTGCGTCGTTGACGTTCGTTCACGGTGATGCGGCAGCCACTGCCAAAGTGCTGCGCGAATTCTCCAAGACGAATGCTCTACTGGTCATCAAGGGAGGCGTGCTGTCCGGTGCAGCGATGTCCGCAAAGGACGTCGAGGCTCTGGCTGATCTGCCCCCGCGCGATGTTCTGCTGGCCCAGATGGCCGGCGCTTTGCAGGCACCGCTCGTCAAGACTGCAGGACTTCTCCAGGCATTGCCGCGTCAGATGGCATACGGCTTGAAGGCCCTCATCGAAAAGCAAGCTGCGTGACCGGCCGAACTTCATTCGGCTCGCTCAGCTCACAACCATTCATCACCAACATCAAGAACTGAACATCAACAAGGAGAAATCATCATGGCTCTGTCGAAAGACGAGATTCTGGACGGCATCGCCGCCCTCACCGTTATCGAATTGAAGGAATTGCTCGACGCGTTCGAGGAGAAGTTCGGCGTCACTGCCGCTGCCCCGGTTGCTGTCGCCGCCGTTGCCGCCGGTGGAGGAGCTGCTCCCGCCGCTGGAGCCGAGGAGAAGGACGAGTTCGACGTCATCCTGGCCGACGCCGGTGCTCAGAAGATTCAGGTCATCAAGGTCGTGCGTGAGCTCACCAACCTCGGCCTCAAGGAAGCCAAGGACCTCGTGGACGGCGCACCCAAGCCCGTGCTCGAAAAGGTCAGCAAGGACGACGCCGACAAGGCCAAGGCCAAGCTCGAGGAATCGGGAGCAACCGTCGAGGTCAAGTGACCACCGGAGTCCTCCGGATCTGACAATCGAGACAGCGGGTCCTCGTGAGAGGACCCGCTGTTTTCATGTCCCGCCGACTTCGGTCCCGGGCCGATTCGGGGAGAACGTTCGCATTCCCGTGTTCTTGACGAAACGCATCCCTGCGTTCTTGACGAAAATCGCCCCGCGTTAGCGACAAAACATATGGCGAGGTGCTTGACCGAGCACCTCGCGAGTCTCTACCTTGTCGGTGACATCCCGTCCGGTGATTTACCGGTCACGGTTGATAAACCTTGTCTGCCCTCGGTAGTCTCGTCAGTTGCCGTGCGTCGCCCCTGTCCTTTTCGTTCCCTGAATTCGGTTTGCCCTGCCCGCGCATATCCCGAAGGCGGTTTCGAGGTCTTCGGATCGAAGTCGGGTGGCTCTTTTCTCGGATTCGTCTCACCAACTCCCGTCTCACCAACTCATAGCCACTAGGAGTTCACCTTGGCCACTCGAACCTCTTCACGCGAGCGCTATTCCTTCGCCAACCTCGATGAAGTCCTGCAGCTGCCCGACCTTCTCGCGATCCAGCGCGAGAGTTTCGAACACTTCTTGAAGATGGGACTCGCGGAGACCTTCCGCGACATCTCGCCGATCGAAGACTTCCACGGAAACTTGAGTCTCGAACTCGAGTACGACCCGACGGACGAGGACTTGTTCCCCGAGCCGAAGTTCACGGTCGAAGAGTGCCGCGAGAAGGGACACACGTATCAGCGCTCGATTCTCGTTCGGGCCCGGTTCAGCAACCGGTCGACGGGAGAACTTCGTGAGCAGCTCGTCTTCATGGGCGACTTCCCCATGATGACCGAGAAGGGAACCTTCATCGTCAACGGCACCGAGCGCGTGGTCGTGTCTCAGCTCGTTCGGTCACCCGGTGTGATCTTCGAACCAGGTGAGCGATTCCGTCTGCGCAACCTTTCGAAGCACCAGCTCGTGAAGGGAACCATTCACCCGCAGCGCGGCGAGTGGCTCGAATTCGACGTGGAACAAAAGCCGGGCAAGGACGTGACTGCCGGAACCCGCGTGGCACGCAAGCGTCGTATGAGCGTGTTCACCTTGTTGCGCGCTCTCGGATACGACGAAGATCACGCACCGGGATTCCTCGATCGCTTCGTGGCCCACTTCGATTTCCTCGAAGGCCAGTGGGAGAAGGAGCGTCACCTCGCCCCGACTCAGAACGAGGCTCTCGTCGAGATCTACAAGCGCGCCCGCCCTGGTGAGCCGCCGTCGCTCGAATCCGCCCGCGGCTACTTCAAGAACGCCTTCTTCGATTCGAAGCGCTACGACTTGTCGCGCGTCGGCCGCTACAAGCTCGATCGCAAGCTCGGTGACGAAGTCGCCAAGCTCGACACCTTGTTCGGCGCGGGAACGCGCAAGGTCGGAGCACGGTTCACCGTCGACATCGACGATCCGAACAAGCGTCCGATCGAAAGCGATCCGAACGACACCAACGTTCTGCGCCCGAACGAGGTGCTCGCCACGATCTCGTACATGCTGCACCTCGTCAAGCAGGAGCCGGGATACCGCCTCGACGACCAGGACCATTTCGCCAACCGACGAATTCGTTCGGTGGGAGAGTTGATCCAGAATCAGGTGCGAATCGGCTTGTCGCGTATGGAGCGCGTTGTGCGCGAGCGCATGACCACTCAGGATCCCGAGTCGATCACGCCGGTCACGCTCGTCAACATCCGGCCGGTCTCGGCAGCGATCAAGGAGTTCTTCGGAACGAGCCAGTTGTCGCAGTTGATGGACCAGGTCAACCCGCTGTCGGGCCTGACGCACCGTCGTCGTCTGTCGGCTCTCGGTCCGGGAGGGCTCAGCCGTGAGCGCGCCGGATTCGAAGTTCGCGACGTCCACTTCTCGCACTACGGGCGCATGTGTCCGATCGAGACCCCGGAAGGCCCGAACATCGGTCTGATCGGTGCTCTGTCCACCTATGCGCGAGTCAACGAGTTCGGTTTCATCGAGAGTCCGTACCGCAAGGTGGAGAACGGCCGAGTGACGAACAAGGTCGTCTACATGCCGGCCGACGAAGAGGAGAAGTACGTCGTCGCTCAGGCGAACACGGCCATCAATCCCGACGGCTCGTTCAAGGATGCCAAGGTTCTCGTGCGCCGGTCACCTCAGGCTGCAAGCCTCGAGGACCTGCGCAAGATGCTCGAGGCAGAGAGCTTCTTCGGTGCGACCACGGACATCCTCTACGTGTCCCCCAACGAAGTCGACTTCATCGATGTGTCGCCCAAGCAGATCGTGTCGGTTGCGACCGCTCTGATTCCGTTCCTCGAGCACGACGACGCCAACCGCGCGCTCATGGGCGCGAACATGCAACGACAGGCCGTGCCGCTGATCCGCACCGAGGCTCCGTACATCGGAACCGGCGTGGAAAAGCGCGCTGCAGCCGATGGCGCCGATCTGATCCTCGCTCTCGAAGAGGGTGAGGTCACCGAGGTGTCGGGCAGCCAGATCATCGTGCAGTACAAGACGCTCGGCAAGCGCACCTATCACCTGCACAAGTTCCGCCGCTCGAACCACAACACCTGTGTGAACCAGATCCCGCGCGTCACCGAGGGACAGAAGCTCCGCAAAGGCGACCTGCTGGCCGACGGACCGAGCACCGATCTCGGCGAACTCGCTCTCGGCAAGAACCTGCTCGTGGCTCTGATGCCGTGGGAGGGTTACAACTTCGAGGACGCAATCATCTTGTCGGACCGCCTGGTGCGCGACGACGTGCTGACGTCGATCCACATTCACGAGTACACAGTCGACGCTCGCGACACCAAGCTCGGACCCGAAGAGATCACGCGGGACATCCCGAACCTCTCCGACGACATCCTGCGCGACCTCGATGAGCGCGGCGTCATTCGTGTCGGTGCCGAGGTCGGTCC
>JBDLRO010000027.1:0-4855 GCA_039800025.1 Actinomycetota bacterium
TCCAGGGCGTCTGCGGCCACAAGAACCTGCTTTCGGGCGTGGGTGTCAACGGCGGCGTGCTTGACGATGCACGGTCACCAGCGTCCCAGCGCCAGTGGGGAGAATCCGCACGGACCAAGACATTCGGTCACACATGCGATCTGGTCTTCCAGACACCATGACCATAGCCATCCGAACGGACGATGGCAACGCCATCCGGCGCGGGAATCAACCCATGCATTCGGGAATCAGGGCGCTCTCAGGCGGATCGAGCCACCGAACGCACGAAATCCTCGATTGCTGACAATTCCCCGGGAAGCACTGTCGTCGTCTCGGGAAGGTCCATGAGATCAGCCAAGTGTGCGGGCAACGAAGGTCGAACCCCTGTTGCGCGAACGACGGCATCAGGAAACTTTGCAGGATGGGCAGTTGCCAGAGTCACCGTCGCCAGACCCGGTGTCGCGTGCTGACGTGCCGCTGCGACACCGACTGCAGTGTGAGGATCGATGAGCATTCCCGTTCGACGATGAACATCAGCCATCGTGGCGACGGTCGATGAGTCGTCGCAGCGAGCACCCTTGAAGATCGGCCCGATCCACGTGTCGTATTGGAGGCGGGAGACGTCCAAGGTCCCCGAACTGCGGAATCGATCCATCTGCTCAGCAGTCATCGCGCCGTTTCGCTCGTTCATCTCGAAGAGGAGTCGCTCGAAGTTCGACGAGACTTGGATGTCCATCGACGGGCTGAGCGTCGCGCTCACTCCCCGAGTCTTCATCGACCGTTCTTCGAAGAAGCGGGTGAGGATGTCGTTGCTGTTCGAGCCGACGATCAACGACTCGATCGGAGCCCCCATCTCCCGGGCGATCCAGCCGGCGAGAACGTTCCCGAAGTTTCCGGTCGGAACGCTGAAAGCGAGGGGCTGCTGGCCGAGGGCGTCGGACGCGGCGACGTAGTACACGATCTGAGCCATGACTCGCGCCCAGTTGATGCTGTTCACTGCCGAAAGGTTCATCTCGTCGCGGAACGGCGCATCGTTGAACATCGCCTTGACGAGGTCCTGGCAGTCGTCGAAGGTTCCTTCGACAGCGACCGTGTGCACGTTCGGAGCCGCAACCGTCGTCATCTGCCTTCTCTGAACATCGCTCACCCGACCGTGCGGATAGAGAATCACGATGTCGACGTTCGAACATCCCTTCACGCCATCGATCGCGGCCGATCCCGTATCACCGCTCGTGGCTCCGACGATCATGACTCGTTCCGAACGAGCCGAGAGAACGTGATCGAACATCCGACCGACGAGTTGCAGTGCAACATCCTTGAACGCGAGCGTCGGACCATGGAACAGTTCCATGATCCACTGATCGGGACCGACCTGGACGAGAGGCACCGTGGCCGGATGCCGGAAAGTCGCGTAGGCCTCCTGACACATCCGCGCCAGATCCACCTTCGAAATGTCCCCCGCGACGAATGGCTCGATGACGGCTTCGGCTAGTTCCGCATACGAGCCCGTCGGCAACTCCGGCATCGACGGCCAGCGATTCGGGACGTAGAGACCGCCGTCGCTCGCAAGGCCGGCGAGCAGAACATCGGAAAACCCGAGTTCCGGCGCCTTTCCTCTCGTCGAGATGTACCGCATTTCGGATCGTGCAACAGACATGGGTTCCCCCGCTCAGTGACCGATCACTCGCAGCAGTCCGCCGACCTGAGTCACGACATCCATCTGACGCAGTTCGCGCAATGTGTCCTGAACTGCGGACTCCTTGGCCTGATGTGTGATGAAGACGAGCCGAGCCTCTGCTCCAGCACCTTCTTGTTCGGCGGCGCGAATGCTCACCCCATGACGGGCGAATGCTCCGGTGACAGCATGGAGAACACCTGGCTTGTCGGCGACTTCCAGAGAGACCAGATACTCCGCTGTCGATTCGTCGATCGGTCGAATGACAGCCTTGGAGAAGTGCCCGATCGTGCCGTGGGTTCCCTTCACGAGGTTCACCGCCGCATCGATGACGTCCCCGAGCACGGCACTCGCTGTCGGGCTGCCGCCAGCACCCCGTCCGTAGAACATGAGCGATCCGACGGCACCGCCTTCGACGAACACCGCGTTGTAGCTCTCTCGCACACTCGCGAGCGGATGGGTGTCGGGAACCATGGCCGGGTGGACTCGCACGCCGACTTCGCCGGACTGTGGATCTCGTTCAGCAATGCCGAGAAGTTTGATGGTGTAGCCGAGCCGACGAGCGACAGCGATGTCGTTGGCCGTGATGCGGCTGATTCCCTCGTGATAAACGTCGCCTGCGACAACCTTTGCGCCGAAGGCGATCGTGGCGAGGATGGCTGCCTTCGCCCCCGCATCGAAGCCCTCGACATCGGCGGTCGGGTCGCGTTCGGCGAATCCGAGACGCTGGGCCTCGGAGAGGGCTGCACCGTAATCGGCACCCTCCTCGGTCATCTTCGTGAGGATGAAGTTGGTCGTGCCATTGATGATCCCCATCACACGCGACACCGGTTCCCCGCGCAGACTTTCGCGCAGTGCCCGAACGACAGGAATTCCACCTGCAACAGCTGCCTCGAACAGAAGATCGACTCCGGCCGAATCGGCCGCGGAGAACAACTCGACTCCGACATTGGCCAGAAGCTCCTTGTTGGCGGTGATCACCGGCTTGCCGGCTGCGAATGCCGAGGTGATCAGCTCGCGCGCGGGTTCGATTCCGCCGATGACTTCGACCACGAGATCGATGTTCGGATCGGCCACCACTGCATGGGCATCCCGCGTCAGGAGTTTGCTCGGGACGGACACGTCGCGATCACGCGACAGATTGCGCACCGCCACGGCACCGATCTCGAGTGAGATACCCGTTCGCGCGGCGATGAAAGGAGCCTGGGCCTGAACGAGCGAATAGAGAGCGGCTCCGACGTTGCCGCATCCGAGGAGGCCGATGCGCACGAAGCGCGGAGTCGAGTTGGATGCGGTCATGGCAGGTCAGGCTAGGGCTGTCCTTCGCAGAACCGACGAGTCGACTCCGGCGCGCTCGCCGTGTCGAATCATGGGCTGTCGAATCACACGATGTCGAGACGTACGAGATCCTCGTACGTCTCCCTTCGAACGACGAGACGGGCGGAACCATCTGCCACGAAGACCACTGCAGGACGAGGGATCTTGTTGTAATTGCTCGCCATCGAATGTCCATACGCGCCGGTCACCGGGGTCGCAACGAGGTCGCCGACTCTGACGTCACCGGGCAGGTTCCCGTCGAAGATCAAGACGTCGCCGCTTTCGCAATGCTTGCCGACGATCCGAACATCGAGGTCTCGGGAAGATACAACACTCCCGACGCTGAATGCCTCGTAGCCGCTGCCATAGAGAACTGGACGCGGATTGTCGCTCATGCCGCCATCGACACTCACATAGGTCCGGATTCCTTCGATGTGCTTGACCGTCCCGACTCGATAGACGGTGACAGCCGCTCCAGCAACGATCGAGCGACCTGGCTCCACCGAGATCGCCGAACGAACCCCATGAGCTCGACAGGCGTCGAGAAGAACGGCTCCCCAAGCCGACAGCGAAGGAGCTTCTTCTGATTCCGTATAGGCGACTCCGAGGCCGCCGCCAAGGGTCAATTCGGGAAGATCGAGGGGCCCCGAGAAAGCAGCCATCACCTCGGCAGCGCGGGCGAAGCTCTCCACGGCGAACACGTTCGAGCCGATGTGGCAGTGCACCCCGATCAACTCGGCACTCGAGGATCTCCGCACACGCTCGACGGCCTTCGATGCATCACCATTGGCGAGATTGAATCCGAATTTCGAATCGTCCTGTCCGGTTGCGATGTAATCGTGAGTGTGGGCGTGAATGCCTGGGGTGACGCGCACCATCACTCGCGGAGTCGGAAGGCCTTCCGCGTGCAATTGATCGAGCCGATCGAGCTCGTCGAAACTGTCGACCACGATGTGACGCACTCCGGGGCGTTCCTGGGTCTGCGAACCAGCCGTCAGAGCCATACGCAATTCGTCGAGGCCCTTGTTGTTGCCATGGAAGACGCAACGGTTGGCCGAGACGCCGCCGTGCATCGCCACGAACATCTCCCCACCGGACGCGACGTCGATCAGCAGTCCTTCTTCGTCGACGAGCTGCGCCATTGCCGAGCACAGGAACGCCTTCGAGGCGTAGATGACGCGATCGACGCCGAACGCCGAAATTGCCTCGCGGCACCTCGATCGGAGATGTTCCTCGTCGTAGACGAACAAAGGCGTCCCGTGGACCTGCGCCAGTTCCTCGACCGAACAGCCGCCGATCGACAGTGAGCCATCGGACTCGATCCGGGCCGTGTCCGGCAGGAGTCGCATGGGTACCGGTCGCGCGCTCACATCTGCTCCGGCACGTCGATTCCGAGCAGGTCGAGACCCTGTCGCAGAGTTCGAGCCGTGAGATCGCACAGTGCCAGTCGACTCGTCCGCAGGCCATCGTCGTCGACCTTCAACACGGGACAATGCTCGTAGAAGGATGTGAAAGCGGTCGCCAAGTCGTACAGATACGTGCACAGGCGATGAGGACTGTACTTGTCGACGGTGTCCACCACAGCGGCGTCGAATCCGAGGACAGCGAGTGCGAGCTGCTTCTCCTGAGGCTGTGCGATCCGTGTCTGCGCTTCGCCAACCTGATCCGCCCACAGCGCCGAACGTTCGATTCCGGCGCGCCGGAAGATGCTGCAGATTCGCGCGTGCGCATATTGGAGGTACGGGGCGGTGTTGCCGTCGAAAGAGAGCATGCGCTCCCAGTCGAAGACGTAGTCACGGATGCGGTCGGTCGAGAGATCGGCGTACTTCACTGCCCCGATTCCGATCATGCGCGCCACGGCAGCGCGATCGGACGGAGTCAATT